>CADDZQ010000005.1 GCA_902812505.1 archaeon | reverse complement strand
AAATATCAGCTACCAGTGATTGTTCTACTCGACTTCGCCATCGGTGATGGGGGGTACGCGACCGTCGAGAACCTCACCCCAAAAGTACCTATTGAACGTGGTAAGATTGTTAAGGAGGCTGCTCCCGGCATGCATAACGGTGTATGGTTCAAAAGGTACGCTTTAACCGAAGACGGCGTGTCTCCGAGGGCGCTTCCCGGTACGCCGGGTTTGATGTTTGTTGCGAAGACGGATGAGCACGATGAGTTTGGACACGATTTAAGCGATGTTCTAGCGGGTTTAAGGGAGGCTGTTGATATGCGTAGGAAGCAGTTTAATAAGAGGATGATTAAGCTTCAGAGTGTGGCTAAGGAGATGAATCCCCCCGACGTCTTCGGACCCGATAAGGCGGATCTAACCATAGTTACGTGGGGTAGCTCCTCTCTCCCTGTGCGGGAGGCGCTTGAAAGACTCTGGGGGGAGGGCTTCAAGGTGAACAGCTATGAGTTCTATGATATCTACCCGTTCCCAGCTGATGTTGAAAGCATGCTTAAGCAGGCCAGCGAACTCATGGATGTTGAGCAGAACTATACAGCGCAGATGGCGAAACTCATCAGGCGTGAGACGGGTGTTTTAATACAGAAGTATTATTTGAAGTATGACGGTGAACCGATATATCCGATTGAGGTTGTAAAAGCCGTCAAGCAGCATATCGCTGGGAGTAATGGGAGGTGAAGAAGTGTGTTGGACCCTAGGGTCTATGAGAGTGACACCAGACCCGACTGGTGTCCTGGTTGCGGCGACTTCGGTGTTCTCGCCGCCCTTAAGAATACGCTCATAACACTACAGATTCCCCCGGAGCGTGTGTTCATAAGCTCCGGTATAGGTTGCTCATCCAACCTTCCGGGCTATATTAGGACCTATGCCCACCACGGACTCCACGGCAGACCTCTCCCTGTAGCGGTGGGGGTGAAGGTGGCGAACCCCAACTTGGTTGTGATAGCGGCGGCCGGTGACGGCGACGAGTACGGTATAGGTTTCAACCATGTAGTGCACACTGCGAGGAGGAATCATGATGTGAAGCTCATAGTTATGAACAACGAGGTTTACGGCCTCACAACCGGTCAGCTTTCACCTACATCTAAGAAGGGCCAGAGAACCAAGACCTCACCCGATGGTAGCATTATCTACCCACTCAACCCACTATCCACACTCCTCGGCGTGGGTGCAACGTTTGTGGCTCGGGGCTTCAGTGGCGACCCCAAACATCTCTCTATGCTTATCCAAGAGGCCATCAAGCATCGCGGCTTCGCTCTTGTGGACGTGATAAGCCCCTGTGTCACGTGGCACGACATATACGATGAAGTTAGGCAGAAAATGTATAAGCTGGAGGATGTGGGTCACGATCCGAGCGATTTGGTGGCAGCGTTGCACAGGGCTCAGGAAGTAGATAAGATACCGCTTGGCCTCTTCTATAGGTCGGAGGAGAAGCCCACATTCGAGGAGCTTGTGAGCTCGGAGGTTACGGCCACTATACCGGTTGAAAGTGTGAGGAATCTGAGTGAGCAGGAATTCGCTAAGGCCCTAGAACCATTTCAGTAGTGTGCTGACACATGAGGCTCAAGTATTCTAAACTAGTGGGGTTCGTGGAGTCTTCAAACGGTGCATATTCACTTCAAACGGAGGGTGCAAAACTGTCGCTGATTTTCCTCTCCAAGCTTGACGCTGCAAGAGAACACTACGAAGACGCTGTTATAAAAATATACGGTACAAAGAATGATGAGTACGTGGAAATAACGGGGGCAGAGATGGACTACGGCGGTGGGGATGTGCGTAAGCTCAATCTCGAAACGCTGGTACCATGGCTGATGGCTGTTGACGACGAGGCATCTCCATGAAGCGTAATGAGTGATGGCTTTGCCCGCTAGGGTGTACGTCGCATTCCCAGTGGGCTCCGAGGTCAGAGAGGCTATCACCTCAGAGCTCGGAAGCATATGCGAGTTAGTGTATTCTAGCGAAGCCCCAAACCCACCGGAGGACACGGAGGCCATGCTTGTGGCCTACTCGTCTGGCTCTGGTGGTGGTGACTCCCGCCCAACAGGCGTATTCCTATCAGAGTGGACTCATCGACTACCTAAGCTCAGGGTTATACAGACGGTTTCAGCGGGTGTGGACGGTCTACCGTTTGACTCCATACCTGAGGGTGTCGTGGTCCTCAGCAATGCTGGCGCCTACGCGGAGCCGATGGCTGAACACGTTTTCGCCATGATCCTCTACTTCTACAAGGAGTTGCAGTCGAACCATCAACTTTTGAAGCGGGAAGTCTTCAATCAGAAAACCCCCACAGAGGAGTTAGCGGGTAAAGTGTTGGGTATACTCGGATATGGAGGGATAGGGCGCGCTGTGGCCAAAAGGGCTAAGTGCTTTGGTATGAGTGTTCACGCTTTGAATCGGTCGGGTAATGCCGACGCTTATGTGGATAGGCTTTTTGGGTCGAGCGCCCTCAAAGAGTTTTTGAGTGGTGTTGACATACTGCTTCTAACCCTACCGCTAACCAAGCGCACAGCTGGTATGATCGATAGAGAGGCGCTCGGGGTTATGAAGGATGATGCATTGCTTGTTAATGTTGGGCGCGCAGGTGTAATCGTTGAAGAGGACCTTTATAACCATCTTCTCAGCCACCCCCGCTTCCGGGCTGCGATTGATGTTTGGTGGGATGAACCGAAGGGTGACTCGGCTTTCCGTCCGCGCTACCCATTCTTGGAGCTACCGAACGTTTTGGGGTCACCTCATAATTCGGGTGTTGTGAAGAACTTCTTTCCTAGAGCTGTGAGGAGCGCGGCTAGAAATCTCGCCGCATTCCTAGAGGGTAAGAACTATAAGAATGTGGTGAGCAGAGAAGATTACGTTTAGCGCTGAGTCATAGGGCGGCAACCCGTGTTTGGGTGGCTGTGCACAAAACCATAAATCACACCGTTACGTGTTTAGCAAAAATGCCTGGCATAGATGGTGATCACGCGGAATTTGACCCTATGGGTTCGTTTAAACGTGGTATAATAGGCTCTCTCTCGTCTACGCTTAGCGTTGAGCCAGATGAGTTTGAGGTTCCCCCCTCACCCGACTTGGGCGACCTGGCTTTACCCGTCCACGCCAAGGCAAAACGAAGTGGTGACACGCCGGATTCACTGTCTAGAAGACTCGCTGACTTAGCGGCCTCCGCGGCGCTCGACTTCGTTGAGCGCATCCAACCCATGGGGGGCTACGTTAACTTCTTTCTTAAGACTAAGAGCGTTGCTGATGCTGTTTGGAGTAGCATATCTAAGCTTGGGGAAAGATATGGTGAGAACCCATCCACTCCGAGTAGGGTGATAGTTGAGCACACGAGCGCGAACCCTGTTCACCCCCTCCATATAGGTGCTGCGCGGAACGCGTTCTTCGGGGACACGTTGGCACGCCTTCTTCGAGCAAGACATAAAACGGTGATAACACACTTCTACGTGGATGATACTGGTAGGCAGACCGCGCTCGCCGCGTTGGCCTATAAGTTGCTAGGTGAACCAGAGCCGTCCGGTAAACCCGACTTCTATGTTGGTTCACTCTACGTCTTCGCCAACGCGTTTGTCGAACTCTATGACGCTAAGGCTAGGCTTGCTGAAGCTGAGGGTGACGAGGAGGTGAAGAGAGTGCAGTCGGAGATCGATGAGTGGATGGGCGTACTCGCTGAACAATCTAAGAGGGATCCGGCGATGTTTGAGGCGTTGAGTCGCGCCTTCGCCGACTTAGAAGACCCCGTTCTTGCATTGAACCAGTTAATGATGGAGTATGAGGAAGGTGTTGGTGTGACTGTAAAGCTTGTGAGGAAGCTCGTAAACCACTGCTTAGAGGGATTCAAACAGACCCTTCGCCGCGCCAACGTCAACCACGACAGGTTCTATTTTGAGAGCGACCTGCTATGGGATGGTAGCGTGGAGCTATTATTAGAGAAGTTAAGGGGCTCACCGTACGTCAAGATGGAAGGTAGGAGCCTCATCTTCGATGCTGAGAGAGCCGCAAACGAGTTGGGTTTAAAGGAACTGTTTGGGATACCGAAGACACGCGTCATACCCCCACTTGTTCTCACACGCTCTGATGGTACAACCCTTTACACCACACGTGACTTGGCCTACTCTGTTGTTAAGCTCTCCGAGGCGGACTATGTATACAACATAATTGGCGCCGAGCAGTCTACTCCCCAGCTCCAGCTAAAGGTGGCGCTCTACTCTTTGGGTTATAAAAAGATTGTTAACCAAGTGCATGTTCCCTACGAGCATGTTGAACTTGAGGGTGAGAGGATGACTTCAAGACGTGGCAGGTATATTGCGCTTGACTCTGTACTCGATGAAGCATTCAACAGGTCCGTGGATGAGGTTAAGCGGAGAAACAAGGAGCTGGACGATGACACGGTGAAAAGCATAGCTGATAAGGTGAGTGTAGCCGCCATAAGGTTCGCTCTTATAAGCGTTAACGCCAACAAAAAAATATCCTTCAGCTGGGATAGGGTGCTCAACTTCGAATCCAACAGTGGTCCCTACGCGCTCTACACATATGTGCGCACTAGGAGCCTGCTAGCGAAGGCTGGAGACATTTCTCGGCTTCAACCAGACTTCTCGTGTCTTAGGAGCCCGGATGAGCACAGGCTAACCGTGCTTATCGCGCGGCTACCGGAGGTGGTTGGGTATGCGGCGGATAATCTGCGGCCAGAGGCGCTAGCAGACTATGTTTTAAAGCTCTGTGACCTTTTCAATAGCTACTATGATTCGACACCCGTTTTGGGGGCTCAGGATCCAGCTGTGCGTGATGCCAGACTAGGTCTGGTGGTGATGTTGAACCGCACGCTTTTATCATGCTTTTCGCTCCTTGGGATTGTACCCCCCGAGAGGATGTAGTGATACGCTATGAGTTTAGAGGAATCTGAGAATGGTTTTCGTATAGCTGGCTCAGTAACCGCAAAGGCGCTCGTCAAGGCTCAGGAGATTGTGCACGAAGGTATGCCCCTGTCGGAGCTCTGCGAGAGGGTTGAAGCGGAGCTGAGAGCGCAGGGGTGCGAGCCAGCCTTCCCACTCAACGTGTCCATTGACAGTGTGGCCGCTCACTATACTCCCTCCTCCATGGATACGGATTCCGTGATACCCAAGTCGAGTGTGGTGAAGATCGATGCTGGCGCACACTATAAGGGGTACATAGCCGATTCGGCAGTAACTGTGAGTTTTAACCCCGATGCGGAAAGGATTGTGCGTGCGTCTAGGGAATCCCTCTTAGAAGCTCTTTCCCACATCAGAAGGGATATTAGGCTGGGCGACTTGGGTGGCTTTATTGAGGCGAAAATCAGAAGCTACGGGGTCAACCCAATCGTGGACCTCACTGGTCACACCATTAGGCGGTATGAGCTACACGCCGGGGTGAGTGTGCCCAACGTAGCTAATGGTGTAAGCTTCAGGTTTACGCCAGGTGTAGCTGTGGCCATAGAGCCGTTCACAACGTATGGTGTTGGGAAGATCAAAGAGGATAGTGTGGGGAAGATATTCAGGGGGCTGAGAAAGGTCAGGACGCCCACTAGGCTTGATGAGAGAATACTTGAGTATGCGCTGGGCACTAGAAAGGGTATGCCCTTTACTGATAGGTGGCTAGGCTCATTCGCCTCGAAGGAGGAGGTGTACAACTCGATTATACGCCTTGTGAGAGCTGGGGGAATCTATGAATACAAGGTGCTTCTGGAGAAGAGCGGCGGACTGGTGGCCCAATTTGAACACACAATCTTCATGTCTAACGACGGACCTGTGGTGACCACAAAACGTGAAGACGAGTCTCTGCCAATCTGATGGTTTTTGCAAAGCACTTAAATCGTCCAAAAAGGATAACTCAGTGTGGAGGTCCACTAAGTGGCTATCAGGTCAACATTTTTAATTGGAATACTTATAGTTATCTCCCTACTTACGTTTGTATCACCCATCTACGCAGCCCAACCCCAGATAACCCTGTCCACTACTAAGGTGACCGCTGGTCAAGCGATTGTGACGGTGTATGGGTCTGGATTCGCGCCCAACTCTAACGTAACGATTAACCTGCTAATAAATGGCACAGTTATAAGCCAACCCGCATGGGTTGTGTCCACAAACCCTCAGGGGAGTTTTTCGGCTTCCATAAACATACCAAGCTACCTTACGGCTGGGCAGTACACCATTAGGGCGGTTGACACGCACGGTGACACAGCAAGCGCCACACTGAGTGTGTCCTCAAGTACTCTTCAACCCTCTTACTCACTCTTCTATAACGTGATTTACTTTCTGATTTTCTTCGCGCTCATCTTCTTTCAACCCCAAATACAGACTATGATGTACCGCTCCCAAGTGGAGCGCGCGATTAGAACGCTCACACTAATAGAGGAGGACTCTAGGAACGCCGTTAGGCAGGCCGCGCTCCAAGGGGGTGCCTCTCAGCAGAGTGTGGATATGGCGATTCAGCAGGCGCTTGAGACATTCACTATTGAGCCCGTTGACAGGGATCCGAATGGTGTTCTGGGTAGACTTGACCACATACTTAACGTGAGGAACATCAAGAGTAAGGGTATGGCTAAGAAGATTGCGCCCAACTTTAACGGCGCACAGCTTGAAAACTTCGAGGTGAGCTTAGAGGCAGCTTGGGCTACTCACTATCTCTCAAAGGTGATAAAACACTACTACCTGACAGCCAAGAAAACCAATAACTTCTACCTCTACCTGCAGCTTAGTATGGTTGTACCGATGGTTCTCGAAGTAGCAAGAATCTATAAGCGAGCCACAAAGCAGTTCCTCATGGGTGTACCCGTGGGTGACGGTATAGGTCCGCTGGTAGCTGTGAATCTGCTGAAGGGCGCTAAAATGGAGGAGATAGAGGATGAAACAGAGTACGGTGAAGTTCAATTGGAGGGTAGAAGGATCCTAGTTGTGAAGGCGAAGGGACCGGGGGCCACTGTGGGTAAGCCAGGTAAGGCCATAGCCAAACTAGTAGAGATGAATGGGGGACGCGTGGCGAGGATAATAACTGTTGATGCCGCCTTAAAGCTTGAAGGAGAGAAGACTGGTACAGTGGCTGAGGGTGTTGGAGCCGCGATCGGCGACCCTGGACCAGAAAAGTATGCAATCGAGGATGTTGCAACCCGCTTCAGGATTCCACTTGACGCGGTGATTGTCAAGCAGAGCGAAGAGGAGGCTATAACCGCGATGAAGAAGAGTATAGCGGACTCTGTGCCAGTCGTCATAGAGTCGCTAACAAAGATAATCCAGGAAAGAACAAATCCAGGCGATATAGTGGTGGTTGCTGGGATAGGTAACACAGCTGGTATACCGTAACGAGGCAAACCAATATTCTTTATTTCCACTTTCAGTGTGCGGTGGCTAGGTTTTTCATGATAAAGTACTCGCCAGCCTTGTAGGAGCTACGTACAAGGGGTCCGGAGGCCACGTATTTGAAGCCTAGGCTTTCACCGATTAGCCTATACTCCTCGAACACGTCGGGGTGAACATACTCTTTGACGGGTATGTGACCGTTAGATGGTTGGAGGTATTGTCCGATTGTTAGGAAGTCAACGCCAACCCCTCTTAGATCCTTCATAGCTGAAACCACTTCCTCCTTTGACTCACCCAAACCCACCATTATAGAAGACTTGGTATAGATTCCCCCATCCAGTTTCTTGATGTTTTCGAGCACGGCAAGCGACTGGTCATACCCAGCACGTGGGTCCCTTACAGCAGGCGTTAGCCTCCTCACTGTTTCGATGTTGTGCGCCACCACGTGTGGCCTAGCCTCCACAACTCTCTTTAGGGCCTCAACGTCACCTCTAAAATCGGGTATCAATACCTCTATGTAGATTGAGGGATTAAGCCTTCTAATCTCCCTAATACAGGCCGCGAAGTGTGAGGCTCCACCATCTTCGAGGTCATCCCTATCAACCGATGTAACCACAACGTACCTTAGATTCATTCGTCTGATTGCGTACGCCAGTTTAACTGGTTCAAGGGGGTCTAGGTAGCCATTCGGGCGGCCGCTTTTTACGGCGCAGAATCGGCAGTGCCTTGTGCACAGGTCACCCATAACCATGAATGTAGCGGTGCCCCCACCCCAGCACTCATATATGTTGGGGCAGTGAGCCTCTTCACATACAGTGTGAAGCTCAAGGCCCTCCTTTAGACCCTTGATCATAAGGTACTTTTCACCCGATGGCGGCCTAATCTTTAACCATTCAGGTTTAAGTGTCACAACAACACTATTATTAGCCCTGTTTAAAACGCTTCGAATTTAAAACAGTTGCAAAAGCTCTGTTAACTCATGTATCACGTAGTCGGGGTTGAAAGGTGCAAGCTGGTCGAATGTGTAGAAGCCCTTGGTGTACGCGGCAACACGGATACCAGCACCTCTCGACCCTTGTATGTCCTCTGGTGAGTCGCCCACGGATAGTGCGTGTGAGGCTGTTCCGCCTAGTCTACGCAGAGCTAGGAGGTGCTGATCTGGGTGGGGTTTTGGTCTTGCAACATCTCTCGCGGTAACCAGTGTGCCAACATACTTCGCTAGAGAGAGGTGCTCCAACGTTCTCTGAATACTGTCACAGAGAAGTGTTCTTGAGGTGACTATACCCAGTTTTACACCATTATTAGTAAGATTGTCTAAAACCTCGAGGGCGCCCTTATTAGGCTTCGAGTACTTGTAGCCTTCAGTGTTATAGACCTCAATATATTTGTCAATCAATTCCTGCTTTATCCTTGGTTCAAGTGGGCCAACTAGGGATTCAACCACCTTATCAAAGGGCTTGGTCAAACTGGTATAGAGCGATTCGAGGCTAACCTTGAAACCCATCAAGCTCAGAGCCTTATTGGCGGAGTACACAAATGAGTCTAGGGTTGACACTAGGGTTCCATCGAAGTCCAACAGTAGAATCTCATATCGCTTGTGTGCCAAGAGAAACATTAATCACACAGGTCAGACTTAAACCTAACTCCACAAGAACTCTAAAGCGGGTAACCCCCACCACTAAAAAGTTTTCAAGTATCAATAAATTGGGTTTGTGCCCCCAGTCCAGTTTTGTGCAGTGTTGACTTACCGTTCAGTTACCCTAGCGTTTGGATGAGCGGTATCCAGTTTACTAGCAAGGTGGGAGGGTTTCACTCTACGTAGGTATACGTAGGTACACATCATTGTACCTGTCGTACGCGTAGCAGAGCTTGGGCCTCACAGCATCGTGTAGGGACCTCACGGGTTCATCGGGGTCACTCCGCTTGGCCTCCTCGTGTCAGGACGCACCCACCCATAAGGAGGGAGGGTAGCACCACGCGGTCCCACCACACCCGCCGCTGGGGGAGCGCCCTCCATCCTCAGTTGTACACGCTTCCTTCCACCCTCCCACTTCTCGGTGTACCCGAACCTGAGCCTCATGTGGAGGTTTATTGCGGCGTTGAGCTGCCTATTAATGCTGCCTATTAATACGGAGCCCCTACCCACCACACACCGACACCTCCGCCCCATTCAGGTCTGTGTTGTTCTCCCACCCACACCTGGAGTAGTAGGAGGATGAGCCATATGGGTCGAGCTCCTCTACTCTGGCTTCACCCAGCCTTTCTTCGAGTATCTTCGCGATTGAGCGCCAGTCACTCCTCGATATTCTGCGGTTCCACACACGTGAACGCGTATACATTCCCTTCTTGGAGAGTTCTTCGTGGCCCACGACTCCCGCCACCGACTGAATGACACGCGCAATCTCGAGGTGGTGCTTCCCCGCACGGTTTCTTTCTCTTTTCGAGTACTTCGCGAGCACCCTCCTAGCCTTCTTCGACTTTGAAGCCCTCCTCTGCACACTACGCCTCTTCTCGAAGGATGAGATGTGAATAGAAGCAAGCTTTGAAGTGTCTATCCTCACCCACCCCGTCTCGGGTGAGTAGCCGTCCAGGGAAAGCAGGTTGAAGTCCCACGCCACACTGGGTTTGCCGCCTTGATCGCCATCCCCGCAATGCACTGGTAGGTGTATCTTTTCGGGTGTGATTATGGGTTCACCTAGACCCGCCGAGGACACCTCCCCAAGTAGAGGGAAGTACCTCTTCGAGAGGTCGAGGTACACGTACTCACCCGGCTTAACAGTCACCCTTCAGGTAGTTTTTACGCCACGACTTGGGTGTGGAGTAGGCTGTTTTTATGGCGGAGTCCACCCAGTGCGCAGCATAAGGCCAACCCTAGAGTAAGCGGTCCCTGAGCTCCTTCTTGTACTCCTTGCTGTGGATGTCCACCTTGTACTTGGGTTTGAGCCTCCACTGGTTTTGCCCCCCTTCGCCCTCCTCTTTTCCCACTCTAGGGCGCCCCAGAGCTCTCCAAGTATTTGGTTTACAGCGTCCCTGTACGCTCGTAGCAGTGGTTCGAGTTGTTCTCCGCGCTCATGTTCAAGTGAATAGCTTCTCGGCACGCCTGTAACCCCATATAGTATAAATCCATATAAGCCTATTTATTTTGAAACTGCTGACTACGGCATTCGTGGCGTATTGGTAACAAATAATAGGGGGTTTGACATGTATTTCTGGTGGTGCAGTAGATGTCGGAGTCAAGTGGTGGTCTCAGGTCAGACCTCGGTAACGTTGTGCTTGTTGGCCAGAAACCCGTTATGAACTATGTTATCGCTGCACTAACACTCTTCGAACGCGGCTCTAAGACGATTGTGATCAAGGCTAGGGGGAAGTCCATAAGTAGGGCGGTGGATACGGCTGAAATACTTAGGCGTAGCTTTGTCTCCGATGCCTATGTGAAGGATGTTAAGATATCAACGGAGACATTCACAGTGGATAATAAGACAAGAAGCGTGTCCTCGATAGAGATCACTCTCTCGAAGCAGACGTGAAAACACCTAAAATCTCTTTACTATTCCACTCACACCTGCCTTATCGGCGGGTGCGAAGACTGGTAGGTCACGCCCTTAAACTCGGATATTCCTCGGTTTGGGTTAATGACACAGAGCATGGTAAGCCAATAGAATTCCTCAGCGCGTTAAGGAGGGACTTCGGGAGGAGCGTTGAGCTAGGTGTAGCAGCAATCAACGTGTGCAAGTGGTTCAATGTTGAGCCGCAAAGGCTACTAGCGGGTGTGCCCCCCGACGTATCGGTCGCCCTATGCGTGGGTGACCTCCGCCAACGTTTGGCGGCGGGAGTAGATTTGGGTAAGCTAGTTGGGAGACTCATTTTGTACTCGGACACATCTAGGGACATGGGTTTCAAAACCCTTTTGGCCGCTCAGGGACCTAGGATCCTTGGACTCAGCGACAGGTTTGATGGGGTGGTGTTCGGCTTCCTTAAGCCACCCCCGGTCTCCTACGCTAAGAGGATTGTGGGCGACACCGAATTCTACTCAACCGCCCCGAGTCTGGTTTATGACGAAGAATACACGGAATACGCGTATAGGAGGCTTATGTCAAGTGCCAAATACGTATACGCTGGTGCAAGTGGCCATGTGCGAAGGGTTTTCCCGAATCTTGAGGACTACTACTTAATGGGTAGCATAGACAAAGTAAAAAAGTTAATGGTGGAACTGGGGGAACTGGGTGTTCATGGTGCGATACTTGCGTATCCCCAGTCGATGAATGATGCGCTAATAACCCAGGCCTACTCACTCTCGAGATGAGATGAGCTTCTTAATGTAGGTTAGAACCCGTAGTGTTAGTTGGTGTTGGGTTTTTACTGTCGTTTCAACGCGCCTTTAACTTCCCTGTGACGTTTTATTGATGATGGCAGAAGCCTTCTTGGATGAGGCGTTAAACCGCCTAATAACCTACGGAGTGGTTGTGATGGAGGGAGGCGGTCTAAGGTTTACGGATGAATGGGTGGGCTACTTAACCCATAAGTTGAACTATACTATGGGTAGGGAGGAAATAAAGAATCGTATCATCGAGTGTTTAACTGATTTCTATGGGAAGAAAGGGTATCACGGTGAGCTCAGATTTGACCTTGCATGGGTAAAACAGATTTTCATAACCCAGTTCAAAGGAATGGATGAAGCTCAGCGCTCGCTGCTGAAAGAGTTCATAGAGGGCGTGAACCTACTCGATGTCTGAAACCCAGCGTATAAGCTCACCTAGGGTGGACCTTATCTCTGCTTTAACATCGTGCTTGTGTATGCTCTCGAAGTTTCGTTGACGAAGTGTGAACACGGTGTCCTGCGAGAGCCTGTCACGGTATCGTTGAACCAATTCGTAGGCCATGTTTCTTACCACGTCTTCAACGAAGCGTGGTCTGGAGAAGCCCATACGCACGAGGCTTGCTTCGTCGGTCCGTTTGAGCACGTCTTGAATGGGTGCACTCATTGACTGCTCTATGATTTCGACTAGGTCGTAGACATCCACTATGCCGGGAGTTATGCCCAGAGCAACTATCGAGCCCGCACCCCTCTGAACATGTGAAGCCAAGGGGAGGTTCCGTAGAAGGCTGGCAATAAACTCATCGCCTACATCTAGGTTCTCTTGGTTGAAGAGTTCCCGGGTAACATCCTTAGTATAGTTTCTCACAACCTCCATGGCGCAGGGGCAGACAGTCATACCCACTGTCCTAGAGCCAACGGAGTACACGGTCTCATTCAAATCACGCATAACCTTCGCAGACGCGAAAACATCTATGGGCTCGCTGGTGACCCTGTTGTTAACCCTAGACCTAGAGCGTATAACCATTTTCCCACGCAGCCTTGTCTCCACGTAGGTTGACCCATCGGTCACCTCAAGCGTCCTCTTAGAGATTTCCCCGCACAGTGCTTCGAAGGTCTTTATGCTTATCGAAGAAGCACTCTCAATGATATCCATTATCGCCTCGCCCGGCCTACTCATATGGAGTCCACGCTGGGTTCTGGGTAGGTCTGTGTATACATCTATGGAGGCCACAACGTTATATGGTTTGGATGAACCGTTGAACACAACTTCCTTGACAACGTTGACTAGGCCAACTCTGCCTATGGGTATAGGTATTGCTGGCCGCTCAGACTGAACGTCGGGTGGTTGGTTCGACATATATCAGCCTAGGTCATCCTCCTTTAAGGATTAAGGCTTACTAATCCCGCAATCCCACCCTACTACGCGCCTTCTGCGGGAGGTGTACGTAGTCTAGCACGTGGCCCGCGGCCTTGTCTAGGCTCAGGTTGTCAACGATGGGTTTGAACACACCACCCGCGAGGCCGTTTGCTATTATCGCAGCCCCGATGGCTCCCTCCTTCGTCACGGACCCCATCCGATCCATGCCTAGGAGTGTGTAGCCCCTGAGCTTAGAGCGGAGGGCTTCGTTGAAGTAGCTTATACGGGGTATTCTACCTGATAAAAACAGTTCAGTGGAACTTATACCGTTCGCAGCGATTATGGCGGATACATCCTTTACCACTCCCTCCACATATGCCTCGCAGACGAGCCTAGCTCTCTCATTTCCCTGCTCAGCGTAAACAGCGAGCTCCTCCACACTCATGTTGCCGTTACCCGCTGAGGCGAGGTATAATGCGCCCCCCGAGTATGCATCATCCTTCGAGAACTCACCCATCAGGGCGGCCACCTCCCCGTCAACGCACCCTCTGGAGCCGATGCCCAGCCAGCTGTTGGTACCACCCATCCCATCTACGATCTTTCCATTCTTAACACCTATGAAGGCGTTGAATGATGAGCCAAGCTCTGCTAGGACGAACACGGTTTCCTCAGGCGTGATGTTCTTATTCTTCATCTGGGTGTACACTCCCAGTGCGGCAGCACACACCTTGTCAGATGTGCCAAGGTCTACCCTGTTGAGCTTTCTGTGGGCTGGCACCGTGGGGAGGTGTTTGACAGCGGGGATTACGTAGGCGTTTACACCAGTGTTCTTAACGGCCTGGATCACCCTCTCAAGCGACGACCCGCCGCCGGGTTTCAGACTCATCTCGAAGAAGTCCTCAGATGTGAGCTCCCAGATGTGTTTAAGTCTGGTTCCGAAGCCGGATGGTAAAACCAAGCTGTCGATTTTAACTCCGAGCGAGAATATCGTGTCCACGACAACACTCGGCCTCTCCTTAACGAACTTGGTGGAGAAGGATTTCTCGAGGACTATCTTGGGCTCACCGCTAGAGTCATCAATAGCGACAATATCGTAGGACACGCTTCCCTGGTCGACACCCACACTCAGAACCAAATGCACTCATCCACTAAACAAACCGGGTAAGCCACCCATAAGCATTTGCCCCACCGAAAGTGGGTGTTTCTCCCAGGATGAGTAATTGGTACACCACACTCTTTCTCAGCTCAAACTTTACCCCACAGATGTCGGGGGTTGCTGAGCGGTTCGCCGAGTCCATAGACCGCGACACGCAGGTATCAGGATACCGAACCTGATCTACAAGATTTTCTATAATAACTAAAAGTCGAATTTGAGTAATATATATATCTTAAGAGCATAATTTTTGTGCTAAAAGTGATGCTAATAATTTTGTTGCTCACCCTGTCTGCAACCGTCTCTTTTGCGCAGGCTTCCCAGCAACCTGTTAAGGTGCTTGAAAGTGGACATATGTTTATTCATGGAAAAAATTTAAATGTTTTAGCGATCGTCACTCCGCCACCTATCCCGCAGAATGTAGCAAATACTTCTTATGTTTATCCCACTGTTAGTTCGGATTGGCAATACGGCCCGCAATGGGGCACTGCTTCAGACTTAGGCAGTCAAATTAACATCACCTATTTTCAGGGCGGAAGTGGCGATGGCGGCTTCAGCTATTGGATTTGGTTAACAGATAATGTAGGCAACTTTTATCAGGTGGGAATCCAATTTTGGCCTTCATCATCGTGCTCCGTGAGTTATACTGGATGGGCTGTTGACAACGTTGGCCATACTTCAAGTAATCCAAATTATGATTTAACAATCTATTGTCCAGCTAATGGTCATTATGGTCAATTCAATTACCACAACATCTTATACACGCTACAATGGACATCTGTGATTATTTATCTCTATCAAGGACAGTGGTATGTTTGGTGGAATTTTGGAAACGGCACTAGCATAATCAATGCCTTTCCAAGCTTACCGGATGGTGCGACTGGAATACAAGCCGGCTCTTTAAGTGCGATATTTGAGGGCGGTGGCTCGTCTTACACTTTAGCGAATTCAGGAGCTTAGGGTATAGATTGGATGTATGTATGGAAAGTCGCACAATCTGGGAACACTCTTGACGTATACTTGTGGTTCCCAAGTTCCCTAACCATGTTTGTAACGAGCGGAAATAATGCTCCCCCCCCCGCAAATGCAAATTTTGGCTGGGTCATCAATCCACCGTGCCCCGGTTTGTATTTATCATACTTTAGTTCAGGCGCTGGTAGCATACCAGCTAGCGGTTCGTCAGTACCCGCGTGTGTACCATAGGTGGAAATAAATGCAAAAGATTCAATATTTTGTAGTTGTTTTATTAGTAGTCGCCCTAGTTGCGAGTATCAGACTTTTATATAGAGGCTCAATTGTTGCGAGTATCACACCTTCCTATAGTGACTCAAACTGTGTTGTTCGATACCGCCCCACGATACTTCCACAATCTGTGTGGCTAAGGAATACGAGTTTTGAAGTTGATGGCTACAACATTACAATAGTTTACATCGAAGGCGGCAACCCCACTACTTTTACAAAAAATGGTTCGGCTATAATGAGTCTCAACCCACTTGATGACGTAACAATCACTGTAATTTATGGCGGTAAGACACAAAGCGTAAGCTATAGCAATTACGCCGGCGAAGCCCCACTCTTCAGTAGTTCGTTCTTCCATAATGGTGTAATTCTAAGCACCAATCAAAACAGTGTTAACGCGATTGCGTCACAAAACGCATCGCTTAACGTCACGGTTGGTTACACAATGTGTAAATAAATTGCTTTTAAAGCGAGCTTCTCCAGCTTCAGGTGAAGAAGCCAACAAAGGCAAGCTTGTTATTGTGTAATCCTTAATTCGACTTAAAGCTCAACCCTAAGCCCATGATTGTCTGGATACCCACGTGAACAGTTTATAACCCAAGCGGGCAATCCCAGCCACAACCACCCTCACCTAACACCTGTATGGTGCCACTTGGAGGAGAAAGAGTGTATACCAATTACCCATTCGGTGCCAAACCACCAGTCAAAGTCCTCCCGCTGGCGCCTTGCTTGGTGAGCCAAGCCGCATTTAGGAGCACGGGGTCCACTCATCCTCCAATTCGGACACCTTCCCCTTTTGAAAAGCTTCGATCACTCTGGGTAAAGGTTGATGTTTCCTTTGGATGTGTTAGGGGTTCTCGGGTATTCTGTTGAGTGGTATGGGTGAATGGTGGGTATGACTTAGGTTTTGATAAATATGAATATTATTTCTATAAATATGGTAAATATAATGATAAAGTATTACAACAATCTTTAAGTAAAGGTATTAAGATTATTGTTTGTGATTCCCGATAGATTTTCCTATACGGTTGCACACAGTGTGGAGGAGGCTGTGGAGCTCCTCCATACACTAGAGGACTCCAAGGTTCTAGCCGGCGGCCAAAGCCTCATACCGTTTATGAAGCTAGGCTACGCGTCTCCCAAAAGCCTCGTAGATATAAATCGCATCCCCAACTTAGACTACTTGGACGACTCTGGAGAGTGGCTGAAAATAGGCACTCTTACTAGGATATCAAGACTTTGCGACTCTGAGCTGATAGCCAAGGATTACCCACTTATACACGATGCGGCGCTACAGATAGCTGACCCACTTGTTAGGAATCTTGGCACATTCGGCGGTAACGTTTGCCATGCGGATATGGGTAACGACTTGCCAGCGGTTTGCCTAGCCATGAATGCGGAGATGGTTGCTAGCGGCCCAAGCGGTCAGAGGGTTTTAGCTGCAAAGGACTTCTTTGTGGATAGATTCACAACACTTCTAGCATCCGACGAACTGCACACCGAGGTCCGCATCCCAAAGAATAGGCGTGGATGCGGTGGTGCGTACCTCAAACTTGAACGTCGGGTGGGCGACTACGCTATAATTGGAGTGGCGGCGCAGTTGGAGGTCGACGGTGATGGGGTGTGTAGGAGTGTTGGGATAGGTCTCACAGCTGCTTCAACGAAGCCCATTAAAGCCAGTGAAGCCGAGTAGTGGCTTGTTAGAAAAAGCCTCTCTGATAAAGAAGTCCTAGATAAGGCTTCAACGCTGGCGATGAACGCCAGTAACTCACTTTCAGACATCCGTGGCCCAGCTGAATATAAAAAAGCGATGGTCAAGGTGCTCACCCATAGGGCTTTGAACTTGGCCTACAAGAGGGCTAGGGGTGGCCTATAGTGACCGCGCTTATCTACCCAGCCGACGCTAAGGTGGGTTTAGAGCTCACCGTGAACGGTGAGAGGAGGGTCGGGGAGGCTGAGACGAGGATGCTCCTAGTACACTTTATTAGAGAAGTGCTCGGTCTAACCGGCACCCATGTTGGCTGTGACACGTCCAACTGCGGTGCCTGCACGGTTGTGCTTAATGGTAGGGCGGTTAAATCGTGCACGGTTTTCGCAGTGCAGGCGAACGGGGGAAGCCTGCTAACAGTGGAGGGACTCGCAAGGAAGGGTAGGCTCCACCCCATTCAGGAAGGATTCTGGGAGAAGCATGGCCTCCAGTGTGGGTATTGCACGCCTGGCATGATGATGGCTGCCTACGACCTGCTACAGAAGAACCCTAACCCCACAGAGGAGGAGATTAGGAGGGGTATCTCGGGTAACCTCTGCAGGTGCACTGGGTATGTGAAGATAGTTGAAGCCATCCACTATGCAGCGCAGAAGCTTCGCTCAGACCCCTCATGGAGAAGCGGAGGTGACTAGGTGTGACAGAGGTGCCAGTCATACATGGGATGGGTAGCGCAGTCAAGAGAAAGGAGGATGTGCGCTTTATTCAAGGTAGGGGTACATATGTTGATGATATCAGCCTACCTGGGATGGTTTATTTAGACTTTGTTAGGAGTCCCTGCGCGCACGCGAAGCTTAGGAGTATAAGCACTGAGAAGGCTAAGGGTGCGCCCGGTGTGGTAGCCGTTATCACCGGCAAAGACCTGCAACCACTCGGCTTGGACTGGATACCCACACTCAACGGTGATAAAATGATGGTGCTCCCCACCGAGAAGGTGGTCTTCCAAATGCAGGAGGTGGTGGGTGTTGTGGCTGAGAGCAGGTATGCTGCGGCTGACGCCGTCAAACTCGTCGAGGTTGACTACGAGCCGCTTCCAGTGGTCACCGACCCCAAAAAGGCGCTCGAGGAGGGTTCACCCATAGTTAGAGAGGATAAGCGCACCAACCACGTCTTCCACTGGGAGGCTGGTGACAGAGAGGCTACAGATAGGTTGTTCGAGCAAGCAGATGCAGTTGTGGGTCAAGACATGTATTATCAGAGGATACACGTGTCTTACATGGAGCCATGCGGATGCGTTGCCTACTATGATAGCGTAAAGGGGACACTCACTATTTGGATGACCACGCAGGCACCGCACGTTGTGAGGACGATGTCTTCGCTTATCACGAAGATCCCTGAAAACAAAATCAGGATAATATCCCCCGACATCGGTGGTGGCTTCGGCGGCAAGGTGTATGTTTACCCCGGCTACATTGTGGCCGCTGTAGCCTCAATCGTTACTGGTAGACCTGTAAAGTGGGTCAACGATCGCTCGGATGACCACCCCAGCACCGCTTTCGCAAGGGACTTCCATATGAGGGCTAAGCTCGCAGCAAAGAGGGATCGGACTTTGCTAGCCTTCAGGGTTAAGGCGGTGAGCGATCATGGTGTCTTCTTCGGTGATGCCAACCCATCAAAATTCCCGCTCGGCCTCTTCAGCATATGCACTGGGTCATATGACCTTAAAGCGGCGTTTGTTGAAGTGGATGGAGCTTACACCAACAAGCCGCAGGGGGGCATAGCATACAGGTGCTCCTTCCGCGTCACGGAGGCCGTGTACGCCATAGAGAGGCTGGTGGATATAATGGCCCACAGACTTGGAATCGACCCAGCTGAGCTAAGGCTCAAGAACTTTATTCCGCCAGAGAAGTTCCCCTACAGGTCGGTGATGGGTTGGGTTTACGATAGCGGCAACTACGCTGGCGCGCTCAGGAAGGCGATGGAGATGATAGGCTATGAAGAGCTACGTAAAGAGCAGGAAGAGAAGAGGAAGCGGGGCGAACTCATGGGTATAGGTATAAGTAGCTTCACGGAGATAGTTGGCGCAGGCCCCTCCCACACATTCGACATCTTAGGCATCAAGATGTTCGACAGCGCCGAGATAAGGATTCACCCCACGGGTAAGGTTATCGCCCGTTTTGGGACTAGGTCTCAGGGCCAGGGGCATGAGACGACTTATGCCCAAATAATCGCTCAGGAGTTGGGTATACCCATCGAAGATATAACTGTTGAGGAGGGGGACACGGACACCGCGCCCTATGGCCTTGGAACCTATGCGAGTCCAAGCACCCCCACCGCCGGCGCTGCCGCGGCTGTGGGATCACGTAAAATCCGTGAGAAGGCGAAGAAAATAGCCGCCCACCTCTTGGAGGCTAGGGAGGAGGACGTGGTATGGGAGCGTGGCAGATTCTATGTTAAGGGTGCACCCGCCAAGTATAAGACCATTCAAGAAGTGGCCTTCGCCGCATACACGAATCATCCGCCGGGCATGGAGGCGGGGTTGGAGGCTGTTCATTACTATGATCCACCCAACATGACGTTCCCCTTCGGAAGCTATATCTGCGTTGTAGACATAGATAGGGGTACAGGTGAAGCTAAGGTTAGAAGGTTCGTCGCCGTCGACGACTGCGGTAACATAATAAACCCACTCATAGTTGACGGGCAGATACACGGAGGGCTCACAATGGGCTTCGGCACAGCCTTCATGGAGGAGATTAGCTACGACCAAGATGGTAACATCTACGGCGCTAACTTCATGGATTACACTATACCTACAGCTGTGGAGACACCCAAGTGGGAAACAGATAAAACCGTCACCCCATCACCCCACCACCTATTGGGTGCCAAGGGTGTTGGTGAATCCGCCACCGTTGGATCACCAGCTGCGTTCGTCAACGCGGTTGTCGACGCTCTTTGGCCGCTTGGGGTAACCCACATAGACATGCCGCTTTATCCTTGGAAGATACGCAGGCTCCTGGAGGAGAAGGGTTATGCGTTGGATAAGTAGTGTGGGGGTTAGACCTTGAAGTTTGAAGGTAGCTATCAGTTCCCGAAGTCGAGCTCAGAGGTCTACTCCTATATATCAGATTTAAGGCGCGTATCAGAGTGTATTCCAGATCTGAAGAGCCTAGATATTAAATCAGAGGATGAAGCATTGGCCACTGTTAGGGCTGGCATAGGCTTCATCAGAGGAGACTTTAACCTGCGTTTCAATGTGACTCAAAGGTCCCCCCACACAAACCTGGGTTACGCTGTACACGGCTCAGGGCTTGGGAGCGGTGTCGACATATCCATAATAGTCCAATTAGAGGATTTATCCACAGGCGGTTCAACCCTAAGCTGGGTGGCGGACACAAAGGTGGTGGGGAGGGTGGCATCCATGGCTCAGGGTATGATAAGCTCCCAAGCGGAGAAGATAATAAAACAGTTTTTCGAGTGTCTGAGCCAAAGGTTGAGGTAGGCGTTGGGCTTGAGCGACTACGCCGAACTCCTACAGACTCAGCTTGAGTTGCTCAGGGCTGGGAAAAGGTTTGCACTAGTGACTGTGCTCTCAGCGAGGAGCCCCTCCGCACTCAAAGCTGGCTCCAAAGCCATCGTGGAGGGGGATGGCTCAACCCATGGCTGGCTCGGCGGCTCGTGTACGACGCGTGAGATAGTCGACCTGTGTGTGCGCATTATGGCTGGAGACGGAGGGCAGTTTGTGCATTCACTCGAGACTTGTCAAGGTGGGGTGGTGGAGGTACTCATTGAACCGTTCGGTGAACGCAGGAAGCTTTTAGTCGTGGGTGAGCATTCAGAGCTCATCGCATCCATCACAGAAATAGCGAGGGTGGTGGGCTTCCATGTAACCCACTTGAGTGTCACCCCCAGTGATAAGGCTGAGGCTTTGGATAGGCTCGGCGGCTTCCTGCGCTCGGTGCGCCCCGAGAACCTCTACGCTCTTGTAGCAACCATGGGCTCAGATGACCAACTATTCGTGGAGAAGATACTGCGTGTAAGACCACTCTACATTGGTGTTGTAGCGGGTAAGAAGAGGGCGGAAGCAATAAAAAATGGCTTTTAGCCAGACGGATACCGGTGGAGCTCGTGGAGCGTGTCAGGTCGCCCGCAGGTATTGATATCGGCGCCCGCACACTCAGCGAGATAGCACTCAGCATCATGGCTGAGGCGGTGAAATACTCGAACACCCAAATCAGCACTGGCTTGGTGGCTTCCCAACCCGCAACACATTCATCCGACCTCTTCGTTGACCCTGTGTGCGGAATGCTCGTCGAACCCCTCAGCCCACACTTTACAATCATCGAAGGTAAGAGGACCGTCTTCTGCTCAGAGCAATGCAAGAGGGTTTTCGAATCAAACCCCCAAAGATACTCCCCAGAGTCGAACTCCTAGGTTTTCCCCGGCTGGGAATGGGTCAACAATGGAGCAGGGTTTATCCGCTGTAGTCGCTTGTGGTGGGAAGAGTACTAGGATGGGTGTGAATAAAGCCTTCTTACGGCTAAACGGCGAAACGTTTTTGTCACGCATAGTCTCAGAGTTGAAGATCCTAACAAACCAAGTTTTTATAACGTAGGCTCAAAACGGCCAGAGGGGTATGTGTGGGAGGCGGGTGGCCCCGTGAGGATAGTTGGGTACACCCTAGAGCTTGGTTCCCCGCTGAGTGGGCTTGTGGCAGCGGTTGACTATATTGAGACACCCTACTTCGCCCTTGTGGGGTGCGATATGCCGCTTATTAAAGCCGAGCTTATAGGGTACCTCTACAGTGCGTGTTTGGGCCACTCCGCGGCTGTGCCTAGGTGGGATGCGTCAGGGGTTTTGGAGCCTCTCTGCGCAGTCTACCATACGCCCAGTGTCAGGCTAGGTTTACGGCGTGTACTCGACGAGGGAAAATTTAGACTAATAGACCTGATAGCCACACTACCAGACGCGGCCTATGTGCCAACCAGTAGGCTAACGACGGTGGACCCAGGCCTAAACTCGCTTAAAAATGTAAACACCCCCCAAGAATACGCACTCCTCCTAAACACCGAATATTCACAACGATAATCGATATTGCAGTTAGCCCAGAGTACGCTCAGGAAATCTACGCGCTTGATTGTGTTCCAAGTAACCTTATGGGTAGTTTGGCGCCCAATCCCTAGATTTAGATAGTTATCGGTGGTATGCGCGAATGATTTGTATAGAGGCTTAACCACGCGTCATAGTGGTTTTAAGGACCAAGTTTGGGAGACTATAAGGTTAAAACAGTGAAGGTTATTAGTGATGGATGTGTTATGCTTGGCATGGATGATTTTAGTGTAAGGGTGAGCGGGTCAGAGCTCAGGTTCTCCGCGGCCCACTTCATATATAATCCCTTCTTTAAAGAACCTCTACACGGCCATAACTATGGAGTAGAGGTGGAGGTAACTGGTAACCTCGGCGGTGATGGGTTCGTCGTAAACTTCTTGGATCTAAAGGAGGTGGTAAAAAAGGTAATCGGCGAATTAGATCATAGGGTTATGCTCCCCACAGCCAACCCTCTGCTCAAGGTTATAGGAGACCCAACTGTAGAGAGGGGGATAAGGGTTGTGTGCAGTGGCGGCGAAGAATATTTCCTCCCGTCACGGGATGTCGTTCTGCTCCCTGTTAGGGACACTAGCGCGGAGGAGCTTGCGCGCTATTTGGTTTCAAGGATTTGGGCTATTGTCAGAGAGCGCAGGGTTAACGTTGAGGGCGTATTGGCCCGTGTCTATGAGACGGCCCACTCCTCGGCCGTCTTCAAGATGGGGGCTAGTAGCGGAAGGCCTTGAGCGGTGTTTCACAGTTTTCCTTGATAAAGCGCTTCACACGTTCGAGGCTCATAGAGTCCTCTATCATCAGCTGTTTTCCCACACTCGTTGAGTTGTTCCTCGCTTCAAACACAGCTATCGTGTATCCATTGGGTGACTTGGTGACAAACATGTAGCATTTTCTACCTGCCACCCTGCCGTTAACCCTTACCCCCTCATCTATCTCCAGCTTCGCTATCGCATCAAAGAGTTCGTCGAGTGAGCTTAAGTGTTTATCAACCAATCTATGAATGCACCGTCTTTCGAAGCTTTAGGAATTACTCCAATAAACGTTGAAGAGTTTCCAAAACCTCGCTTCTCCGAAGTGGGAAAAAGCAAGAAATCTTGAATGGGTCTCTAATCAAGGTTTGCTCCTGCTTAGGGGGGCAGGGGATTTACATTTTTGTGGGCTTGTGAAGGTCGCCGTAACCATCCGCCGTGGGCGGAATTCTGCGGCCACATGGGCTGGCGCCCCCTAAACAGAAGCCAAGTAAACCATGTGTGGGTGGGTGTGCTACCTGCGTTTTTGGTCAGCGGTCATCAAGCCTTATAGTTGTTCCGATATTTGTTCGTGCACAACTGCGTTGTTAGGCTTAAAAGCTTGGATGAGAAAGACACTGTGCCTTTGGGTGAATAGGCGAAAAATATGATAAGTGAACATTCGCCATTGTTTTTGTATAATACGCTACATGGCGGGGTGCAACGCTTCGAGTCCATCTATCCGCGCAGGGTTAAGATGTTTGTGTGCGGGCCGACCGTGCAGGACTACCTCCACTTGGGTCACGGTCGCACCTATGTGTTCTATGATGTTTTAGCAAGACTGCTCACACACATGGGTTATAGGGTGAATTTTATTATGAACATCACCGACGTGGATGATAAGGTCGTTGAGGCGGCTGGTAGGGCGAACAGGGATTTCTGGGTGTTCGTTGACCACTATACACGCGCGTTTATTCAAGATATGAAGGCCTTGGGTGTCACCACCGTGCGGCGGTATGAGCGGGCCTCGGGCTATATTCAAGAAATGTTGTTCCAGATATCTTCACTTATCGAGAAGGGTCACGCTTACGTGTCGGAGGGGGACGTGTACTTCGATGTTTCCTCCTACCCCTACTACGGTCAACTCTCAAAGCAGGGGATGAGTGATCTCATGTTAAGACCCATAGAGATGTCCTCGAAGAAAAGGTCGCAGGTGGACTTCACCCTATGGAGAAGCATGCCTCCAGAGGGGTGTGATCCCTGCTGGGATAGCCCTTGGGGTAAGGGTAGACCTGGGTGGCACATTGAAGATACAGCTATAACGGTGAGTAATTTTGGCCCCCAGTACGATATTCACGGTGGCGGCTACGAGCTTGTTTACCCACACCACGAGGCCGAGATAGCTCAAGCTGAGAGCTTCACTGGTGTCAGGCCGTTTGTGAAGTACTGGGTGCACACCGGTATGCTCACAGTGGGCGGCAAGAAGATGTCGAAGTCTGAGGGTAATCTCATATATCTTAAGGATGGTCTTACCAAGTATGGTGTAAACACGTTGCGCTGGTATTTTATGAAGACCCATTATAGAAGTGATGTGTCTTTTGACGAGAAGGATGTTGAATTGTGTGCGGGGGAGGTGGAAGACCTGATAAGCAGGGCCTCGAAGATACGGGAGCGTGTTCGTAGGCGACTTAAACCCGACATCACATCCGAAGTAGCCTCGCAGTTCAGAGAAGCCTTAACAAGGGATTTGGATACACCCAAGGCGCTGGCCTCCCTGAGGCGACTGGCAGCCGACAGCTCAAACCAAAAACCCGGGTTGTATTTAAACCAGGTGTGTAGACTTGTTTTGGCGGCCGAGGAAATACTGGGCTTGAGTTTAGATGGGTGACCACAGAGACTTCGAGTTGAACGAGGCTGGGTGGTGGTCGTATTGGGCCCAGCTTGAATGGGTCGGTACGGAGGGATACCTCCTCTATTCAAATGAGTTCCACGAGCCACTCTTTAACCATGCGGGTGTACTCTTACCCGACTTAGACCCTAAAGTTTTCGTTTTACGTGTCGAGGAGTTTTACTCGGGGGTGAGGTTACCCGCATCATTCATGGTTGAGGATAGCATAGACTATCACGAGCTGAACCAGACCCTCTCCTCCAAAGGCTATAAGAAAGCGGATACGCTCAGCGTTATGATGCTTGACGGACCACTTAACAGGGTGAATAGCGATGTTCGAGTATTGGTTGCCGATAGGGCACTCGCCAACGTCTGGAGTGAAGTTTACGTTTCAGCTTTCGACGAGGACCCATCACTCCTTGGAAGTGTGAAGAGGATTGTGAGCACAGCCGTCGGCAACCCAAATGTGAGGCTACTACTGGGGGTTATAGGCGACACTCCCTGCGGCGTAACCGCGTTATTCACGCATAACGGCTACACGGGCGCCTACTGTGTTGGCACACTGCGTGGGCAAAGACGTGTAGGTGTAGCGACAACCCTTCTCAGCTACTCGGCCAGATACGCTGAGAACCTTAACACTAAACTTATACTTCAGACATTCACGGCGGACAATGTTGAAGGATTCTACAAGAAGCTTGGATTCAGCAAAATCTACACCAAGAATGTGTGGATAAAACACCTCTAGCACCCCCATAATGTTTATGTCACAAGATTGATATTTTCGGCTGAGGTTGAGTGTTCAAGCGTTTGTAAATGAATAGAAAAACACAGTGTGAGAGGGTTTTGGCGTTCACGATCGCGGCGGGTAGACTCAAGCGTGTAACACGCACAGGGTGGGCTGTGCGTGCGCTACCAAATGAAAGCGTCGCGGATCACTCCTATAGAACAGCGCTGCTAGCCGCGACCATTTCCAGAATGGTGGACGCAGAAGTAGACTATTCGAAGATCGTGGAGATGGCGCTCATCCATGACTTGGCTGAAGCCTATATTGGTGACTGGGACCATGAGACCACTGGGCTGGTTGGGCGGAAAACCAAGAGTGAGCTTGAGGGCACCGTGATTAGGAAGCTGCTATTGGAGCTACCGAAGGATGTCTCTAAGCGTTTCTCACAGCTATGGGAAGAGTATGCCTCTGAGCGCACGTTTGAATCAAAGATTGTGCATTTGGCAGACAAGCTTGAAGCAGCGATACAGGCGTTAGAATACCGCAGGTCAGGTATGGATAGGCAGATATATGAAGGGTTCGTTAAAAACCTTGAGGAGCTTAACCTACCGAAAGAGCTGGAGGCTGTAACTAAATCCTTCCTAGAGGTGCTCAGACACGAATGAGATAAGACTGGACCCCCTCACCGGTGAATGGGTTACAATCGCTCCCAACCGTTCAAGCAGACCGGTGCTACCAGACAACTGCCCCTTCTGCCCGGGTTCGAGTGAGATAGACTCATCCTTGGATGTTCAGATAATACCCAACAGGTTTCCACCATACACTCTGAGTGCGGGTGGCGGCACCCCACCCTTCAGTATACCAGCTTACGGTGTGTCTGAGATAGTTATCGAGTCACTCAACCATAACACTGACTTCTCAGAGTTCGGTTTGGAGCACGCGCTTAAAGTCGTGCGCACAACGCTTGAAAGAATGCGGCAGCTCCAGGAAGACCCCAAGATAAAATACGTCCACTTCTTCCGGAATAGGGGAAGGTCTGGGGGGGTGAGTATAACCCACCCACACTCACAGATATTCGCCCTACCATTCGTCCCCCCAAGAATAGCCAAGGAGACTGAGCACCTTAACGGGCACAGGTGTGCGCTGTGCAAAGCCAACACCCTGCCCGACCACGCTGAGAGGGTTGTGCTTAGTCGTGGGGAGGTGGTTGTGTACGTCCCCTACGCACCACGCACACCCTACGAACTAATTATTCAGCCTACACACACAAGATACCTCTGGGATCTCGGCTCGGCTCAGAGTGTAGACTTGGTATACGCACTGCTTTTAGCACTTAAACTCCTCGATAGGACGCTTGGCGATGAAACCGTGTACACCCTAACATTTCATAATTCTCCTAAGGAGGCGGAGGACTTCCATGCACACGTGGAGCTAATACCAGTAATCACAGACAGGAGGCGTGTGAGGTTTAGCAGAGGACTTGAGCGGAGCTCGGGTAGCTACCTACTCGATACACTACCCGAAGACAAAGCCCACGAATTGAGAACAAACCTCGAAGAGCTAGTCAGGATCAACCTGAGTTGAACATAGAGGCTACACATCCTCCGTATTAAGTTTCCTTGCGGCCCGGCTGCAAGCCCCTCCACCACACCTACAACACCTAACATGGTTATGGCTTAAATGATTCCCAGATGTAATGCTTAGCGGTTGCACGTCAAACTTATCGCACACTTGAATGTAATATAGAGTGATATGAGCGACACAGAAGTTGAAAGGTTCCCCGTCGACGAAAACCTAAAGCAGTTAAAGGGTAAAACCATATATAAGACTGAGAAATGGTGGAAGGCAGCCGTGCTAACGGAGGGCTGGGGTAAAAAGTCGCTGACAGTCTACCTGTGGCAATCCAAGAACAATGATTGGAAGGTTGTGCAGAAATACAAGATCCACACGCGGGACGAGTGGGCAAAGGACAAAGAAATCATAGAAGAGCTAATCCAAAGCCTCTGAGCACATGCACATTATAATCCTAGATTAAAAACTACAGATAGGTGTGAGGTGAATACTCCCATGGCTCAGTCCGAAAGGCCTGGGTTATTCGTTCGGGAGAGCACAGGCCTAGTCAAAAATGTGTCCTTCTTCGATGCACTCTCAATAAACGTGAGCTACATGTCCATCGGCGCGGCGCTGGGCCTGATTGGGGTAACCATGGCTTCGCTCCCAACAGCGAGTGGTGTTAACCTAGTCGTGGGCTCGGTAATCACCTTTCTCATGATAGTGCCCATGATGGTTGTGTACACAATGATGTCGAGGCGTATATCGAGAACCGGGGGTGACTATGTTTGGCTTTCACGGTCTCTTGGAGGATTTATTGGCTCAACGGTTACATTCACGGGTATGACCTTCGAGACAATGCCCTACTTAGCCTTGATAGCGCTATCACTCGTTTTCGCGATTGGCTCGGTGGGTGTGCTACTCGGGGAACACGCGTTCCAACCCCTCGCAACAGGCTCATCACCTCTAGGTGTCTTCGTGATCGCGGAGGCGATTTTCGGGGGGATAGTGGCGCTGAATGTTTTCAAGCCAAACTGGGGATACAGACTAATATCAGCCACAATGGTCGCTGGGCTGATAACCCTCATCCTCGGGGTGGGGGTGCTCTTAGCTTCGGGTAGAGCCGGCTTCCAGCACTATATTGACTCACTCGGGGCTCCCGGAGTATCCTACTCTGGGCTAGTGTCCACATATAAGGGGTCCGCGTTCAATTTCTGGAATACACTGCTCGTTGTACCCTTCTTCGCGCTGTTCTCATATCCTTGGTTCAACGCTTCCCCATCCATTGGGTCAGAGCTCAAAGGTAAGAACGCTGTTAGGTGGGCTGTACCAGTATCCGCACTGTTTGGCTTCGCGGTGATGACAGCCCCACTAGCCGCCATGTACTACGCTGGGGGGTTTAGGGCTGTGAACGCGGCGCTCTCTAACCCCACCTTGGTGTACAACTACTCCTTCAACTTCTGGACTCTGGCTATGGGTGTCTCAGGGAACCCCGTGCTTAGGGTGATGATAGGTGTGGGGTGGATTGTTTGGACGCTTGCAATACTCGAGTTTGGTGTCATACTCATATCCAGATATCTTTTGGCTCAGGCGTTTGACAGGACTCTTCCCGCCTCCTTCGCGTACGTCAGCCCTAGGTATGGGTCACCTGTGGTGGCTCACCTAGTCGATTTCACGGTTACCTCCGCATTGATAGGTGCGGCATCCTACTTCTATGGGAGGGTCTCATCCCTCTACGGGGCTGTTCTAGCATCTATGGTGTACTTCGCATTCGTGGGTGTGGGTGCTGTTGTCTACGCCTTAAGGAAGGAGAAGGGTGGAGCGAGGTCGACATTAGCGGTTTCGGGAACACTCATGGCCGCCGTCTTCGTATTCATTTCCTACGAGTTTTTAGCCTACCCCGCCGTGTGGGGAGGCAACCCACTAGCCTACGGGTACATAGCTGGGTCACTTATAGCTGGAAGCGTGATCTATATTGTAATGAAGCTACACTATAAGTCCGTAGGCCTCGACATACGCAGAGTATTCGAAGAAATACCCCCAGAGTGACTTAACAGCAAGTTTATTGTCACCTCTTTCTATTGGGTCTACTTATAGCGTGTGGAGTCAGCGACTGAAGAGAATACCCGCCACATAGGCAATTGATTAGGTTCACCTCCAACTTCACTAACATGGTTTTACCCTTCCTAAGCTAATTGTTCTCATAGTTAGTGGTTGAACTCTCTGGCTGGTTACCAAGGCGGTGTGGGAAATAGACTAAATTTTGGGGGCGTCTTTTGGCTAAACCTTAAATACACTAATCTAGGTTTATTAAGACATGATGCAGGGCGGTCGCGTTTGGATTAATAAGGGAACGTCTGTCGACATATCCAAAGATCTCTTCCCTTGTTGATTTGGTTGAATCGGCGTATAGTGGCGGTCTGATTATTGTATCCAACGGCTCGCGTAGGCGTGTTGTGTGCGGTGTTAACCCTGCAACGATGTACAGTGTTAGTGGGGGTAGACGTGACTGGGAAAGCGTGGCATCAGAGTTTCGAAGTATTCTGCGGACCCATGGTTTGGTATTGGGTTACACCTCATTCAGCGCTATGTCACTCTGGGAGAAGGTTCCATACAGGTCTCCCGAGCCTTTCCACGACCTAGAATATCTTGGCTTCGATGATTTCATAGTACTCAACGAGGATAAAGCCTGGGCTGTGGGTCGACCCCCAGATTGGAGAAATATTGGCGAGCTTGGCTCCCATAAACCGCGTGGCAGTGGAGCGGGAAAGGTTGTTTATGAGCGACCTGATATTGGTGGCTATGTGGATATGGTCAACCGGGCCAAGGAGTACATCGCTACTGGTGAGGTGTTCCAAGTTGTCTTGGCGCGGAAGCTAGGTGTAGCGTTTGAGGGGGAATATAAGAGCGTGTTCATTAGGCTCCTAGAAACGAACCCCTCGCCTTACATGTATTATATTAAGATGGGTGAGAGGCGAATAATTGGCTCCTCCCCTGAAACACTGGTGCGTGTGAGCGGGCGCAGAGTTGAGACCTATCCAATCGCCGGTACGAGGAAGGTCACAGGTAACCCCGAGTTGGATCAATCTCTGAGGAGGGAGTACTCAACGAGGATAAAGCCTGGGCTGTGGGTCGACCCCCAGATTGGAGAAATATTGGCGAGCTTGGCTCCCATAAACCGCGTGGCAGTGGAGCGGGAAAGGTTGTTTATGAGCGACCTGATATTGGTGGCTATGTGGATATGGTCAACCGGGCCAAGGAGTACATCGCTACTGGTGAGGTGTTCCAAGTTGTCTTGGCGCGGAAGCTAGGTGTAGCGTTTGAGGGGGAATATAAGAGCGTGTTCATTAGGCTCCTAGAAACGAACCCCTCGCCTTACATGTATTATATTAAGATGGGTGAGAGGCGAATAATTGGCTCCTCCCCTGAAACACTGGTGCGTGTGAGCGGGCGCAGAGTTGAGACCTATCCAATCGCCGGTACGAGGAAGGTCACAGGTAACCCCGAGTTGGATCAATCTCTGAGGAGGGAGTTACTTAGGAGCGCTAAGGATGCGGCGGAGCACGTTATGCTAGTGGATTTGGCTAGGAACGATTTGGGTAAGGTTTCACGTTTCGGCAGTGTTCGGGTAACCTCGTACCGTAAGGTAATGAAGTATAGTCATGTTCAGCACCTAGTGTCAAAGGTTGTTGGTGAATTACAAGAGGAGTTTGATTCTGTGGATGTTTTCACGGCGGTTTTCCCCGCGGGGACAGTTTCCGGCGCCCCGAAAGTGAGGGCCGTTGAGCTCATAGATTCACTCGAAGGCGAGCCACGTGGACCCTACGCTGGTAGTGTTGGTTACTTTATGGGTGCACACACCATGGATATGGCGATAAACATTAGGTCCCTTTACTCTCATGGCTCACAGTGTGTTGTCCAGGCTGGGGCTGGAATAGTTGCAGCATCAGACCCTGTCTCCGAGTACTATGAGACCGAAAGTAAGGCTAGGGTTGTCGTTGAGGCTCTTGGTGCCGGTGGTGGGGAGGTGGCTAGGCTTTGAGGCTGCTGTTGGTGGACAACTACGACTCCTTTGTCTACAATCTCTATCAGGCATTGGGTTCACTTGGAGTGGATGTTGAAGTGTGTAGGAATGATGAACTACCCATTGAGGCGCTTGGAGTATACGATGGCTTCGTGATATCCCCCGGCCCAGGCGACCCTAGGGATGGTAGGTGGACTGGTATTGGCCCATACATTATTGGGCGGCTTGGCAGCGAGAAGCCTGTTCTCGGGGTTTGCTTGGGTCATCAAGAAATCATACACGTTTTCGGTGGTAAGATCAGGAAGGCAAGAGTAGTTAGACACGGAGAAAAGAGCCTGATAGTTAACTTGGGAGGCGCACTTTTTAGGGGTCTACCACGTAGATTCTATGTTGGGCGATACCACTCCTTAGTGGGTGAAGTGGGATCAGGAGTACCCCTTAGAGTCAATGCTGTAAGCGCTGATGATGGTGAGATAATGGGTGTAGAACACGTGAGTCACCCCATATTCGGGGTGCAGTTTCACCCAGAATCCGTTCTCACGAGGTTCGGCCAAAATATACTTGAATCCTTTGTAGGGGTGGTGAAGAGGTGAGCGCTGTTAGGGGTGCTCTCATCAAAGCCATGGAAGGATGCAATCTGAGCCCGCAGGAAGCTGAGAGTGTGCTCCTAGAGGTGCTAGACGGTTCGGCTACTGATGCACAGATCGGCGCCCTCCTCGTAGCCCTCAAACTCAAGGGTGAGACATATGAAGAACTAGCCGGTTTCGCTCGGGGGCTTATGAAGAAGGCTTTAAGGGTTAATCTGAGTGGAGGTCGCTTGATGGATACGGCTGGTACTGGGGGCGATAGGTTTAAGACTTTTAATGTGAGCACAGCGGCCGCATTTGTGCTCGCTGCTGGAGGGCTCAGGGTTGCAAAGCACGGTAACAGGTCAGTTAGTAGCACGTCTGGTAGCGCCGACCTCATGGAGGCCTTCGGTGTGAGGCTTGAGGTTGACCCCCAAACAGTGGCGGCGTGCGTGGAGGGCGCGGGTATAGGTTTCATGTATGCGCCCACCTTCCACCCAGCCCTCAAAAGAGTTGCGGGTATAAGGAGGGAGTTAGGTTTTAGAACCATATTTAACATGCTAGGCCCACTCGTTAACCCAGCCGGGGTTAAAAGACAGTTGCTTGGTGTTGCTGAGCCATTCATGGTTGACGTGATGGCCAAGGCTCTAAATGAGCTTGGGGCCGAGTTTGCATGCGTTGTTCATGGCACAGAAGGAATGGATGAAGTCTCAATAAACTCGCCCACCATCGTGGCTCTTGTTGACAGTGGTGTCGTAAAACATGCGACACTCACACCTAATGAGCTCGGATTAGAGTCAGCCGAACCCTCCCAACTCACGTGCAGAGATGTGCGTGATAGCGCCCTCACAGTGTACAGGATTCTTTCGGGTAGAAGTGGTTTGGGAGACCCAAAGACGAGGCTTGTTGCGGCCAATGCGGCGGTTGGGTTCATGGTTGGAGGGGTTGTTGATAGCGTCAGCGAGGGTGTGCAGCTAGCCTTAAGCACCATAGAGTCTGGGCGTGCCGCCGATAGACTCCGCGAGCTTGTTAGGCTAAGCGGTGGCAACCCATCAAAACTGGAGGCGATTGAGCGGGTTGTCTAACTTCCTAAGCAGGGTTGTCGCGGACGTTCAGGAAAACATCCGTCAAGGCTACTACGACTTGGCTGAACGTGTAGACAAGCTGGATAGGCCGAGTCTAAAGGAGGTGGCCGAAAAAACGCGTTTACCCATAATAGCCGAGATCAAGCCACGCTCACCCAGCCGCGGTAGACTTATTGATTCGGCGAGCGCAGAGTTAGCCTCGAGCTTGGAGAGAGCTGGTGCCTCGGCGCTGTCAATACTTGTTGAGAGAACCCACTTCAACGGGTCACTTGAACTCCTATGCAGGGCTTCAAAAAGTATAGGTATACCCATTCTCTTTAAAGACTTCGTGGTGAGCACAAAGCAAGTGGAAGCAGCAAACAGAAGTGGCGCCGACATACTTCTACTTATCGCCGAGCTTTTCCGCGACGGGTACACAGAGCTACCGTTGAGCCAAACAATCAGGCTCGCCCACTCCTTGGGTCTAGAGGTGCTCCTCGAGTTCCACGACCCCCAGCTCTTAGGGGCGGTCACAAACTCAGAGGCCGACTATGTAGGGGTGAATAACAGGGATCTCTATACACTCAACCTAAAACCCGACCACTTCTACTCTCTGTCCCATGAGCTCAGGGGGTGTAGATTCAAAGTGGCTGAGAGCGGCTACAATGAGTGTGGGCGCATAGGGCGTGATAGGTTGTTTGGTGCGGACGCCTTTCTGATAGGTAGCGCGATAATGTCATCCGCCAACCCATCCGGGAAGCTTAAGGAGTTGCTGGACTGTGATCAGAGTTAAAATATGCGGTAATACGAGACTTAATGACTTACTCTACGAGGCGAAGGCTGGCGCCCACGCGGTTGGCGTGATACACGGTTTCCCAGATTCACCTCGAAACAACGACTTTGAGAGTGCGGGGAGGCTCGTGCGGGGTGTGCCGCCTCTCACAGAGGCTGTTGTGGTCACAAACCCCCCAGGCATAGAAAACGCTGTGCGCATGGGTGTGAGAACAGTTCAGCTCATAGCTCCCCCCTCTACCTACCCCCAGATACGCGAATCCCACCCTGAGCTTAAAATAATACCCGTTTTATACGTTGGGCAGGACCCACCCAAACCCGAGGTCTTGAAGAAGTATTCTGAGTTCGAATACGTCTTAGTGGACACAGACTCCAAGCTTAAAGGTGGTTCTGGTCTAACCCATAACTGGGAGGTTTCAAGGATGCTTTCGAAAACCTTTGGTAACATAATTCTCGCCGGGGGCCTTAATCCCGAGAATGTTGTTGAGGCGATTATTAAGGTGGAGCCATACGCTGTGGACGTGTCCAGTGGTGTTGAACGTTCACCTGGTGTTAAGGATAAAAGACTCGTATCGCGTTTTATTGAGGCGGTGAGGCAGGTTGGCTAAGAAGAAGGTTGGATGGTTCGGAGATTTCGGAGGCCAGTTCGCGCCGGAAACACTTATGGAGGCGCTGAGCGCGCTTGAAGCCGAGTACTCAAAAATAAGAAGGGACTCTACGTTTAGGCGTGAACTCAATTACTACCTTAGAAGCTACGCGGGGAGGCCTACACCTCTCTACTATGCTAAAAAACTCAGTGACACCGTGGGTGGAGCCCGCATATACCTCAAAAGGGAGGACCTCCTCCATGGTGGGGCGCACAAGATTAACAACGCTTTAGGGCAGGCTCTCCTCGCCAAGAGGATGGGTAAAACTCGGGTTATAGCGGAGACTGGGGCGGGTCAGCATGGTGTAGCTACAGCCATGGCCGCGGCTGTGCTCGGTTTACACGCCGAGGTCTATATGGGTTCAGAGGACATGGAGAGGCAGCGCCTAAACGTGTTTAGGATGAGGTTGCTGGGTGCCACTGTGCACCCCGTGGATGCCGGCTCGAGGACTCTTAAGGATGCTATAAACGAAGCGATGCGTGACTGGATCGCAAATGTTTCGAACACACACTACTTGGTGGGCTCAGTGGTGGGTCCCCACCCATACCCCACAATCGTAAGGGACTTTCAAAGCGTCATTGGCAGGGAGATAATGGCTCAGTTTAAGAAATCAGTGGGTGGGCTACCCGACTACATCGTGGCGTGTGTCGGCGGTGGGAGCAACGCTGCTGGTAGCTTTCAGGCCTTTGTTGGTGAAAAGAAGGTGAAGCTTGTTGGTGTGCAGGCAGCTGGACAAGGGTTGGCCTCGGGTAAGCACGCCGCGCCTCTGCTAGCCGGCTCCGTTGGGGTGATGCATGGTATGCGCACATACTTACTCCAAGATGATAATGGCCAGATCCAACTTACGCATAGCGTAGCGGCTGGCTTGGATTACTCTGCCGTGGGACCGGAGCATTCATACTTTAAGCAGACTGGCAGGGTTGAATATGTTGGTGTGACAGATGAGGAGGCGGTGAAAGCGTTTGAAACACTAAGCAGGTCGGAGGGTATAATACCAGCTCTCGAATCAAGCCACGCCTTAGCCTACGCCATAAAGCTCGCCGCAGCCCTGCCACACGATACCAAGATAGTTGTCACCCTCTCTGGTAGGGGTGACAAGGATGTGGAGAGTGTAGCCAAGTTTAGGGGCAGCAAGCTATGAGTGCTAGGATCTTTGGTTCAAATCACCCGCTGATAGCCTACCTCATGGCGGGTTACCCAACGCTTGACAGAAGCCTTGAGGCCGCTGAAATAGTGTTCAAAGCGGGCGCCGACGCCCTCGAATTGGGGGTGCCCTTCTCGGATCCCATAGCGGATGGACCCCTAATCCAGAAGGCGTCAACAGTAGCGCTGAGACAAAACGTGTCTCTTCGACTCGTGTTGGATATGGCTGGGAGACTGAGTGGTAGTGGGAAACCCATCTACATAATGAGTTATCTTAACCCAATACTTAGGATGGGGTACGCTGAGTTCGCAGCCCAAGCATCACGTAGTGGTGTTAGTGGTGTAATAATACCCGATTTACCCGTTGAGCTCGCGGCCGAATGGGTGCGCACGGCTTGGGCGAATAGGTTGGGCACCGTTTTCCTAGCGACCCCCGCTACTTCTACCCCGAGACTGAAGAAGATAGCACAAAACTCAACAGGGTTCGTCTACTTGGTATCAGTCTACGGGGTGACGGGTGTCAGGGATGAGTTACCGGGATATACATATGAGTTCATAAGAAGGGCTAAGAGTGTGGTGAACAGGCCTCTCGCGTTGGGCTTCGGAGTATCCAATCCACGCACAGTGAGTCAGGCCTTAAAGGCGGGTGTTGACGGTGTAATAGTTGGCAGCCTCCTTATCTCTAAGCTAATGGACCAGGAGCCCAGCTGGGTTGAGGTGTTAGCGAATTTGGAGAGCACGGTTCACGCACTTAAACAGGCAACAAGCACAACTGTGCCCACTGAAGAGGGAAAGTAGGGTTTCACCCTAGATGGGCATACGTGGGTATGCGTCCGCATACCCCGTAGGGCTTGGGCTTCACAGCATCATGTAGGGACCTCACGGGTTCATCGGGGTCACTCCGCTTGGCCTCCTCGTGTCAGGACGCACCCACCCACTCACTTACACGCCTTCCACGTCGCCGAAGAAGGCCTCATGGGGAACGCCCTTCATCTTCAGCCTCCCCTCCTCCCTGTGTATACATGTACCCCTCCCTCAGCCGAGGTCTTGGGTCTCTGCTACCACCCTACTGCTCATGCACAACTGGATTGTTCAAGTCCAGAAATCTATATGAACATATCTATTTTGTAACTGCTGACTACGGCGTTCTCCTAATGGGTGGTATCTTGGCTCCTTCTGTGCTAACACACGTTCTAGGGAGCCTCGGCTGCTAGGGTAACACTATACTTGGGTGGCTATTCCCCCCGGGCTTTCCTGATTTCAACTACCCTGTGGGGTGTGTGTCACCCTACCTATTCGCGGTTTAAGCCAACCTTATAATTTTCTATGAGTGCAGATGGTGTATGCATAGATTCACCAAGATTGTGTGCACAATCGGACCCGCAACATCCAGCAGGGATGCGATCAGGTCTCTCGTAAAGGCTGGTATGGATGTGGCACGCCTCAACTTCTCTCATGGTACACACGAGGAGCACGCCGCGAGAATCAAGCTTATCAGGGAGGTTTCAAAGGAGTTGGCGACTCCCGTGGCCATCATACAGGATTTGCCTGGGCCGAAGCTAAGGGTTGGCAAGCTCCCAAATGAACCGCTAAGGTTAGAAGCGGGTGATAAGGTTACGCTAAGCGTCTCTCAACAGGTGGGTTCCGCGGGCGTGATACCCGTTCACCCAGAGGGGTTTCCGCGTATGGTGGATGTTGGCTCAGAGGTTTATTTGGCTGATGGTATGATTAGGTTGCGTGTAGTTGGGAAGAATGGGCCGAATGTTATGTGTGAGGTTGAGGTGGGGGGTAACCTAACTACTGGGAAGGGCGTTAATGTTCCCCACGTTAGGGGAGAAGTGGGTGCCGTAACCGAGGAGGATGTGGAGCACATTAGGTTCGGGCTTAGTAGCGGTGTAGACTATATAGCGCTATCATTTGTTAGGTCGGCCGCTGACTTGGACACGGCTCGACGCATAGTCTCGGAGTTTGGGTCAGATGTACCCTTGATAGCTAAGATTGAGAAAGCTGAGGCGGTCGACCGGCTTGATGAAATAATTAGGAGGAGTGATGCTGTAATGGTTGCGAGAGGCGACTTGGGTGTGGAGCTCGGCTTGGAGAATGTGCCACTCATACAGAAGAGGATAATTAGGCTAAGCAACGCTATGGGTAAACCCGTTATAACCGCGACACAGATACTTCTCTCGATGCTTACCTATACCACCCCCACCCGGGCTGAGGTGAGCGATATAGCTAACGCCATACTAGATGGGACAGACGCGTTAATGCTTTCAGAGGAGACAGCCGTGGGCGCCAACTACCTTGAAGCCGTGGGTGTACTCGACCGGGTGTGTAGGAGGGTTGAGGGCGAATTAGGCTATGGCTCCCAGGGGTTGTCGGAGGCCGAGAGCGTTGAGGATGCGGTTGGCATGGCGGCATGCCGTGTTGCGAGCGCCATAAAGGCTGAGAAGATTGTGGCCTACACACGCTCCGGCTCGACGGCTAGACTCATAGCGAGATATCGACCACACACGGAGATAGTAGCCTTCACACCGAGCGAGAGTGTTGCGCGCCGCCTCAAACTCGTCTGGGGTGTTCTCCCATTCAAGATCGATGAGGTCGTAGGTGAGTTGCAGCCTGAAATAGTGGAGCAGGCGCTACGCAAGTTTGGGTTCGCTAAAAGCGGTGAAAAGGCGGTTATAGTGGCCGGCGCACCCACGGGGCCGGTTGGTTCAACAAACATGATCCGTGTTCAACTCATACACTGAGCCGCTCATTCATAGAGTATAGTGTATTCTTGGGTGTTTTTCCACCAATTCGTCCACAATCTTCAGTATATCCGTGTTGGTATTGTTGCCTTTGAGCTTTAGCGCTATGGCGTGGGCTACGCTCTCCATGTCACCCTCATCGTAACCCCGCCTAGTAACCTCGTTTAGACCAACTCTCACCCCTGCGTCAACGATTATCCGCACCTCTTCGAGTTTATCCCTTACATCCGAGCCCTTCTCCCATCCGCCATAGTTGAGAAAGACTTGGTGGCTCTGAGTAAAATCCCCCCTAGTGTTTGGTTCCACGGGTAATCCCTCTTCAAATAATAGTTTGGCTAAACGTTTTGAGTTTAGCACTACTCTGCTTGCATATTGTGCACCCCACTTTTCAGCTTCGGCTAGGCCGACACCGAGCGCCGCAACCCTGTTTGGATGAGGATTATCCTGTGTTACGTGGAGAAAGTTGGAGCTCAGCTTGGCCATGAATTCTGAATCGTTGGAGAGGATGAGTCCGCCCTGTGGTCCGAAGAAGCTCTTGTGTGTTGAGCCCACCAAAACATCCGCACCCTCACGTAAAGGGTCCTGGAACACCCCGCCAGCTATAAGCCCCATCACATGGGAGCCATCGTATACAAGTGAGCCGCCATATCTGTGGACCTCTTCGGCTACTTCACGCACGGGTTGAGGGAAGAGTATCAGGCTTGAGCCGAGCACTACTACCTTAGGCTTATTTTTGGCGATGTACTCAAGGCTTTTCTCCGTGTTAAGGTTGTACCCCTCACCGTCATATGGGAGGTAATCTACCCTGAGGCCGAGCATACTCGCCATGGAGTGTTCACGTGCAAGCCCCCCATATCCTCCGCACTCTGGGGGTATGGAGGCAACAGCGGCACCTGGTCTGCACAGTGTGGTGAGTGTGGCCATAAGAGCTATGTGTCCGCCTATTGGGTTAACGGATGCGTATTTCGCTCTGAAAACCCTGCACGCCCTCTCCTCCGTTAGGCTCCAAGCTTCATCCATAAACCTTGTGCCACCATAGAACTTGGGGTAGGCCACGTAGCGACCCGCAAGGTCGCTTCCCAGAGCCCTCTTTACTTGGTCGCTTACAACGTTCTCGCTCGCAATAAGATTCACGCATGATGACCTATACACTTCATGCTTTTGCACCAGGTCTAATACCTCATCCAACATTTGGATACAAAACACTGTAGTCTAGATAAGCTTACCGCGTCTGAATAGGGGTCTGGCGCTTAACGTTGAGATATACCGTCCTTAATTCATCATGTGAAATTTGGTCACATGCTTAGGGGGACCTGTGAAGCTACTGGGTATTGAGTATCATAGAGTCGAATCTAAGGCTGAGTGGTTTAGTTCGCCCGCCTTGTGTAGACGTAGGCTCTACTCCTCCACACTATGGGCTTACCTCTTAAGACTTTATGGATGCTTGACCATAAAGCGTAGCTGAAAACCGCCTCAGGTAGGATGAATAGCAGGGAGTAGAGGGGGTTTGAGCCAATCCTTTGAGCTGAGCGTACACTAAGGGCTGCACCAAGCACAAGTGATGAAACCCCCAAAAACGCCCCTATCGTGTTGATAGGGGTTAATGTTTGTGTGAGCCCACTTAGGGACAACGTTATAAGTAGCAGGGGTATGAAGAAGAGGGCTGTAAGCGCGAAGCTGAAGGCTGAACCCAAGCCCACCCTCCTATTGATTGATGGCGCTATAACCCTCTCCATAGCCTTAAGATTCGACCTGAACCCCGGCGCCCACTCAGCGGAAATTGAGTCAGGGGCTTGGGCTATGCATATGTTAAGTCCACTCTTTTTAGCTAAACTTCCTAGGGCTCTATCCTCAACTAGGTCATCTTTTACAGCTCTGTGTCCACCGATCTTCATGTAGGCATCCCTCTTTATAAGGATGAAGCTACCGTAAAAATAGGCCGCCCTCCTACCCCTATCACACACATAGTCAAGCCTGATAAACGAGTTTAGTAGCCCGAACAAGAATGGGGTTGAGACCTTATCCCAAAAGCTAGGGCAGCGCAACTGACCCACAACCGAGAGGGCGTCCAACCCCTTCTCTTCGGCGAATACGAGTGCTCTGCTCACGAAACCGGGTTTAAGACGTGTGTCGGCGTCCACGAAGAGAAGCCAATCGGCATCAGTGTGACCCACCCCAAAATAGCACGCCTCCGCCTTACCAGCACCGTTACCCCCAAGCCTTAGAACATGAACACGGTGGTCGCTAGTGAACTTTTTAGCCTCCTCGTAAGTCCTATCGGCTGACGCGTCGTCAACGACAATCACGCTATTAATACACGGCTGCGAGAGTAGGCTCCTAATACACTCAGCAATCGTCTCCTCCTCGTTTCGGGCGGCCACAACCGCGGCCACCCTATGTGTTGGTTGACCAATATATTCGCTGGGGAGTTTGGGTGCTCGGCGGAAACCAGCCTCGAATCTATATAGAAGTATGAGCCAAGCCAAGAAATCAACTATGCCCAGAAGTATCAGGGCATAGTATCCCAGTGTGAGCGGGGTCAACCCCCATCACGTCGGCGGTGTGTTACGGTTACCTTTTAAGGAACTCGTCAAACCTTCTCCGTGTCTCCTCCTCGGAGAATAGGTGCCCAAATAGGGATGCCTCATACTCTAGCCCAGCCCACGAACTCATTTCATCAAACCTTGAAAGCGCCTGTTTGATAGCCCACAGCGTCTCAGGCGGTTTGGATGCTAGTTTTAAACCCAACTCACGAGCCTTATCCATTAACGAGCCAGCGTCAACCACTAGGTCAACTAATCCCACACTCAATGCGTATTGGGCGTCAACTATTTCGCCAGTCATAGCAAGATAAGAAGCCACCCCTCTGCCGACTAGGCGTGGAAGCATAATGGTTCCACCCGCACCCCCGTTTAGACCAATATTGACCTCGGGCTGACCTATTTTTGCGTTTTCGGCTGCTATCCTTATATCCGCCCATTCGGCTATTTCTAAACCTCCCCCCAAAGCGTACCCATGAAGAACTGCGACCACCGGCTTCATACACGACCTAATAGCCCAGCACACTAGGTTGAGTTTTCTATGGAATCTAACCGCGTCAGCGGGTTTAAACTGCGCCAGCTTTGACACATCTGCTCCCGCGCAAAAAGACCTCCCTTCGCCGGCAAGCATGACTACACGCACATCACTATCACTGCTAAGCATCCCTAGAGACTCAACCAGACCGTCAGCCATACTCGGCGTCAAGGCGTTATGCTTTTCAGGCCTATTAAGCAATACCCACGCTAGTGGTGGTTCCATCCTAAGTGTTACTTCGCTCACACAAAAACAATATTTCGCTCACAAAAAAGCTTATCCACGCGAGCCATATCCGTTTATGAAATTCTTTGTTAGGTGTGTTTGAACGGGACTATCAGTGGACCTTAAACAGAGAGCTATGAACTTCGATAGTAAAACATTCTAGCGTAATATATGTGGGATATAAAATATGCGTGTTTGCTTGGTTCCCTAGCAGTTGCTCAACAAATTGTGAACAGCGCCGTCCCGTGAATATATGTATGCCATGCTCTACGAGTTACACTTTTTGATAGCAGAAAAATAAGGAAGGTCTGACCAGAAGATGGGTGGAACCACTAGGGAGTGCTCAGGCACCAAGATTCATCCCTCTTAGCTAAGAGGAGTGTGGGTGGGGGGAGGTTGTAAAACTCGACGAGATGTTTTGTTCTCCCCGCTTTCGACGCCTCCGTGAATGCTTTGTATATGAAGAAATCAGCGGAGGCCTTACTCTGAAGTGTTTAGCAGTTCTGCTCTGCGTTTCCTTACGGATTTGCTCAGGAACAAGACCCTAACACTTTTAGGTGTGCGGAGGGCGGGTGCTACCCACTTGTATAGTGCGCCGATATGTTTTGTGGCCTTACCCAATATTTCCCATACCGTTATCCCTGGGGTGGTTGAGGCGTGGCTGGATGTTAGGGTCGGAAGCTCCGCCTCTTGGGTCTGGGTAGCTTACGCTGTGGTGTTTGCTGGCTGGTAGCTCAAAGGGTTTTGGGGCTTATTCAACCTTTTAAGAAGAGTGTAGGCTATGTAGAATATCACAAGGGTTGGTACCCACATCAATAGTGGCTGGAGGATTCCATAAGATTCGAGAGTTATTATCGATGACTCTATCACGGCTGCTACGAATAACTCTAGGCCAACAAAAAGCCAAACAATTATTGTTCTTGCGAGCTCTTGGAAGAACCGCTTTTTGATCCAGGAGTAAACGAGTATGACGCTTTGGGTTGCTGAGATCGCGTAAGCGGGGAGCTCAAGCCAGCTATGAGGGAAGATGATTATGTTTACAAAGAGTAGCGGTCCGGGTACACCGCTACCGTATCCCAGTGCATCGAGCACTCTTGCAGTGGAGTAAGTAGTGTATGTGAATATTGCTGGTCCGAGTGCGGGTACCATTTCGAGTGATGCTAGAAAATAGTTATTTTGAAAGATCGAGACGGCTCTGGATATTAACCCCTCCGCTCTGACCATGTTGATTTGCTTATAAGACGGGGAGTTCACTATCGCTTGGTACTGTGCTTGGCTCATGGGTAGAGCCGAGAAGGCTAAGAATAGTGCTAGTTCGATTATGAAGCCGATTATCATCAGCTTCACCCTCCTAGTGCTAAACGCCTGTAGGAGGTTCTCCTTAGAGAATGCACTCTCAACTATCCGTGCTTGGGTTGACGGAGGATAAAGTGGTTGCCTTGACTGTAACTGTAAACCACAATTAGCACAGTAGTTGGCTGTTAGCGGGTTGAGCGCGTTGCATTTAGGGCAAACAACATAATTTTGTTCTGACAATCCAAACATTATTCTGTGTGTGAGTGTATAAACGTCTTACGATACGTTATATGCCTCAGTCTGCCCACCCTCGCCAGGCAAATGGTACTTTTTTATCCACTCGGCCAGCTCGTTGAGTATGTGGTATAGCTCCCATCCCTTCTCCGTGAAGGTATACTCAACTCTGACTGGTCTCTGAGGTAACACTCTTCTTTCAATTATACCCTTCTTCTCAAGCTCTGATAGCCTCTCGGCTAAGCTTGTCGCGCTTATTCCAGCTATCCTTCTCTTCAGCTCGTTAAACCTCGCAGGCGTCTTGAGTCCTAGGGCGTGTATAACTGGAAGAGTCCAAGTTTTGATTAGGTCGTTATACCCCTCAACTATTTTGTGACACGTCCTAACTGATTCTTCGTCCAAATCAACTAACTTACTCAAGACAGGCTTACCTAATAGTATTTTAGTAGTGGGTATATATTAAATCAACCACCTACTCAACATAGATATGTGGGTCAATAGACGACAGTTAACCCAGTTCAGTCTTCTGCCTAAATCTATCTCCTTTGGAGATATTTCACATGTATTTCATGGGGAGAATAATAGAGTTTGGATGCGAATTGTGCTGGTTCCGCTTGATAATTACTCAATGTGCTTAAATATTCGCGTTGAATGTTCGACTTGGGTCAGTTTTTGGCCTCGTTTAGGGAAACATTGGATTGGCTTAGTTTGAAGAAGAAAAGCAGGGTAGTGCTTGCTTTGGACACTATTGGTGGCCGCAGCCGGTTTCAGGAAGGCGAGGCTGTCAAACTAATCGACTCTGTTAGTGATGCTATTGTGGGTGTAAAGCTGGGTTTACCGTTCTACTTAAACCTTGGCCCAAGCACTCGGGACGTGATCAAACACTTCCAAGACTTGGTGTTTATAGCGGACTGGAAAACCGCGGATGTGCCGCACGTCACTAGGCTAATATTCGAAAACATCTTTGACTTAGGGTTTAATGCTGGGATTCTTCACGCCTTTACTGGTACCAAGTCTATGAGTGAAGCGGTAAACGTTGCAAGGAGCCGTGGGGGGGATGTGATAGCTGTCGTGGCCATGTCCCATGAGGGTTCGGAGTTTGTTAACTCTCAGATGCATGTCTTAGCGGATATGGCTGTAAAAGCTGGTGTGGGGTGCTTTGTTGCTCCTTCAAACAACACTTCGCTTATACAGGAACTCAGGGCTAAGCACCCCTCCTCCAAAATATTCTCACCCGGGGTGGGTGCACAGGGGGGAGAGGTTAGGGCACCCCTCAGAATGGGTGCTGACTATCTGATCGTGGGGAGACTTATTACCGATGCTCCCAATCCAGATGATGCTGCGAGGAGGGTGGCGAGCGAATCATGGATATAGTGAGTCGACTCTATCAGCACGGTGCGGTGAAGTTTGGCAGATTCACGCTGAAGAGCGGTCAAGTGAGCCCTGTTTACTTGGATCTACGTGTAGTCCCCTCTGATCCAAAGCTTTTTTCAGCGCTTGTGGATTTGGCTCTGGAGAAGCTGGAGTCGTTGTTGGTTGACGGCGTTGTGGGTATTGCGACGGGGGGTCTTGTCTGGTCTTCCGTGTTGGCTTATAGGGCTGGTCTGCCGCATTTCTATGTGAGGGAGGAGGTAAAATCACATGGGACGGGCTCACAGATTGAAGGAGGTAGCCCTGCACACCTCAGGGATCCACTTATCGTTGACGATGTAGCTACGAGTGGCGCGAGCCTTGTTCGCGCTGTGCGAACACTTGAATCTCACGGTTTGAAGCCAAAAAAGGCGTTAGTGGTAGTAGACAGGGAGCAGGGTGCTTCAGACCTTCTTGGCTCGTCGGGCGTCACCCTTATCAGCTGCTTTACGCTCACAGACATTTTGGAGAAGCTGGGGGGTGTTGTTTCAGCTGAGGAGTTGGAGGTTGTATTGAAATGGCACATGGAGCAGAAGAGTCGGGTTGGAAAAACAGGGATGTAATAGACATTCTTGGCTTCACGAAGAATGAGTTGTTAGACCTCTTCGAGGAGACGGATAAGTTCGTTGAGCAGGGAAGTGACTTCGGTGAGCCTTTAAGGCATAAGATAGTCGCCACGGCTTTCTTCGAGCCTAGCACTAGGACAAGGCTGAGTTTTTCGTCGGCCGCCCTCCGCCTTGGTGCCAAGGTTATAGACCTTTCAGCGGAGGTTTCTTCACTGATGAAGGGTGAGAGCTTCGCGGACACGATACGGATGCTTGAAGCATACTCAGACCTCATAGTTGTCAGGCACCCCTCAGAGGGAGCCGCACTTTTCGCGTCTGAAATCAGCTCTAAACCAGTCGTGAATGGTGGAGACGGCTCCCAGCATCACCCCACTCAGGCCATGCTTGACCTGTACACCGTGAACAAACTAAAGGGTGGTGTTGATGGTCTAACATACGCCCTCGTAGGGGATATTAAGTACGCTAGGACAGCTACATCCTTTCTCTATGCGTTAACCAAGTTTAATCCAAGAAGGGTTTACGCCGTATGCCCCGAGGCTCTGCGTCCCCGCGCGGAGGTATTGAAGCGCCTAGAGGGTCTTGGGCTACGAGTGGAGTTAGGGTTGGAGCTGGAGGATATAATTGGCGAGTTAGATGTAGTGTACGCCACACGAATACAGAAGGAGCGCTTCCCAGATCAATCAGAGTATGAGAAAGTCAAGGGTAGCTACAGGCTTGCTAGAACAGTTATGGAGAAGGCGAAAAGGGAGTGTATAATACTACACCCACTGCCCAGGGTCGAAGAACTGCCATATGAGCTTGACTCTACACCGCACGCGGCATACTTTAAGCAGGCGGCTTGGGGTGTGCCTCTACGTATGGCACTCCTCAAACTGATACTTGGGGGTTGAGGAGTATGGACTTACACACAGGGGTGTGCCTCTACGTATGGCACTCCTCAAACTGATACTTGGGGGTTGAGGAGTATGGACTCACACACAGGTAATGAGACGATGATTGTGCAGAGGATAGCCAACGGGACGGTTATCGACCATATACCTTCGGGCAAGGCTCTCGCGGTGCTGAAGCTACTCGGCGACCCACACATAAAGGGATTCAGGGTTGCTCTAGTGATGAATGTGTCCAGTAAAAAGATGGGTAAAAAGGATATCGTTAAGGTTGAGGGTGTAGAACTCAGCGACGAACAAGTTCAAAGACTAGCATTAGTCGCCCCGCAGGCAACACTCAATTTTGTGCGCTCCTACCAAGTGGTGGCTAAGAGGAATGTGTCCCCGCCAAGCGTGGTGGTGGGTTTACTAAAGTGTGTTAACCCAACGTGTATAACCGGGAAGCAGCGAGAACCAGTCTACTCAACGTTCTTGCTATCATCCCAGGCACCCCTAACCTATGTGTGCAGGTACTGTGGACGTGAGCTTGGCGAGTACGAGATTTCAAGTCAGGTGCAGTGAGCTTGTGGTACCATCACTACAGGGTTTCCTCGAACACTCAGCTCACCTCAAACATCCACAGGGTTGTGCTTGAATCCACCGATACACCGATATCTAAGGCTAAGGCGGGGGAATTCGTCATGCTCTACATACCAGCGGTGGGTGAGCTACCCCTAAGCGTATTCAAACAGAAGGAGGAAGAGCTGCACTTCGTGATTGAGGACTACGGTGGACCAAGCTCTAGAGCGGTGAATCTCCACAAAGGCGAAATGGTGGGTGTACGCGGACCTTACGGTCGGGGGTTCACGCTCAAACAAAACACAAACTACCTACTCCTCGCAGGTGGAAGCGGTGCGCCACCCCTTTTAAAATTCGTGGAGGAGGCTCAAAGCACGCCTGGTGTGAGCGTCACCTATCTTCTTGGTGCTAGAAGTGCATCCGAGTTATTCCTCTTGGATGAGGCGCGCTCCATGGGGGCTAGGGTCATGGTGTCAACGGATGATGGTTCAATGGGGTATAAGGGGCTTATCACCCAGCTAGCCGAAAAACTACTCTCAGAGGCCACCTATGATGCTCTCTATGCATGTGGACCTGAGCAGATGCTCTTAGCCGCCATGGGTCTAGCAAAAAGATTCGGGGTGTACTTTGAGGGTTCATTCGTTCGTGACGTTAGGTGCGCAGTTGGAGTGTGCGGGCTGTGCGTAATGGAGGGAACCGGTAGGCTGCTTTGCGTTGACGGGCCGGTGTTTAGTCTACATGAGCTCGAAGCAGCTCAACACGGTGGGTGATGTCGAGTAAAATGAGGCTTCTAGCTGACTGCTTGAGTAAGAGCAGGTGAGTAGTGTTGAATATTAGCTGTAGGGTGGGTAACCTAATCCTTCAGAGCCCATTTGTGCTCGCTTCTGGCATCGCTGGTAACGAATACTCATTGCTTCTACGAGCGCTTAGAAGCGGCGCCTCAGCGGTGGTAACGAAAACAATATTCAAAGACGAGAGGAATGGGTACCTCCCACCCATATACTACGAGTCACCCAATTACTCTATAAACGCAGTGGGTTTGCCTGGGAAGGGTGTGTACAGGTTTCTTGAGCACATTAGGAGGGCGAAGACGCTTGGAAAACCAGTGATCGTGAGTGTGGGTGGTACATCAATCGAGGAGTACAGTAGTGTGGCGGCCGCCGTGGCCAAATCTGGAGCAGACGGGGTTGAAATAAACCTTTCATGTCCACACGTTGAGGGTACTGGGACAGAGTTCGGAAGCGACCCAGAATTGGTTAGAAGAGTCGTCGAAGAGGTGAAATCAGCCGTGGGTGACAAGCCCGTGTTCGCAAAACTCACGCCCAACACCCATAGCATAGAGGAGCTGGGATTGGCCGCAGTGGAGGCGGGGGCAGACGGGCTCACCGCTGTTAACACACTCAGAGGGATGGTCTTCGACCCAGTACTCGAGGAACCAGTATTGAGTAACGTGTATGGCGGTGTCTCAGGTAGGGCTCTCCACCCCGTTGCGGTGTACTGTGTGTACGCTTTAAGGAAGGCCTTGCCACACACACCCATCTTCGGTGTGGGCGGCGTCTACGAGGTTTCGGATGCTTTAGACTTCTTTCTTGCTGGAGCCGACGCCGTGCAGGTTGGGACATCCATATCTCAGCGTGGTTACGGGGTCTTCGAGGAGCTTAAAAAAGATTTGGTTGACTACCTTGAGAGGAAGGGTTACGCTTCGTTTGAAGAATTTGTGCGCAAAAAGAGGAGGTGGTTTTAGTCGCTGGACCCACTGGGCTGGGATGCTTCAATGAGTCTTCGAATAACCTCCTCTTTTCCCATAGCTTTAACATATGAACCGAAGCGTGGACCCGAGGTTTGACCTATGAGCGCCTTATAGAGTGATTGGAAAACCCTTTTAGGCTCGACGCCAAGCTCCGTTGCTGCTTCATACGCGCACTGCTGGAAGCCTTGCTCATCGTTTTTCCCAGCGAGTTTTTGAGCAACCCTCAGCACTATCAGCCTTTCATCATCGGCTAGCTGTGTGGATACAGATATCTCAGTGTGGTCCCTAGCCCAGTTGAGTGCGTATCCTACTCTTTCAACGAGAGCTTGCTTATCCATATCGTCTTTGGCGGTGTAGCCGTAGAGCCTGAGCTTTTCGAGGATGTACTCAGTTGTACCGCTCTGCGGCGCTATTTTGGCCAGGTAGACCAAGAGGTTGTAGGGTGGATGGGGGGTGGGCTTAGGGGGTACCCTGAGTAAGTGGGCGTACC
>CADDZQ010000004.1 GCA_902812505.1 archaeon | reverse complement strand
GTTTCGTAAACCAGTCTATACCTAATCAAGAAGGTCATCTGAAGTCTTTGAAATCCTATAAAACCTGCTTATCTAACCCAACCCATCCACTGCGATTCCCCTTTCATGATAATCATAGTGCTTGGCGGCGTGCCTAGCGGCAATACACAGAACTGGATGGTGCACTATGTCCCCACCAGTTCACCTCTGTAATACACCCTTCTACCATCGTTTAATGAGTTGAGCAACTGCTTTGAGCTTCTCATAACTAGTCAGCTATTGTGTTGAATAAAACTTTTTCTGCAAAAACAGGTTAGGAGCTAAGTGATGCCCTATATTGGGGGGTTCAAGAATGGTTGATGCAATACTTAATTTTTCGATATTTATTCGCATAAACAGGGAGAAAGCTGTCACCTCTGTGACTGCTGCTAATTTAAACCACTTTAAAAGGTTGGATACATTCCCTAGGAAGGGAGCCTCGTCTGATATCGGGGGACATGTTTGTTGGCTTGTTGCCTATTCCCACTATTAATCGTTTATAAAAAGGTTAATAAGTTGCTTATGCAAATACATGTTTATGCTTGATGTGAGTAGGCGTATAGATGCGGCTAAGTGGGGTAGGCCGCACTGGGCGATATTCGCATCCACAAGTATCGGCTACCTTATGTGGGGTGTCATAGGAAGCCTCGCGTACCTGTTTTACCCGAGTGTTAACGCGGTGTGGTTCCTGGTGGCCCCCGTTATTGGTCAGCTCGCTGGCGACCTGGGTTTATCCTACCTCTCTGATAGGAGGCTTGGGAGGAAGGCAGCCTTCTACCTGACGATGATGCTTTACGGTGTCGGCTCACTTATCATAGTGATCACAACCGCGCTAATATCATCTGCCTCCTACTATCCCTACTTGGTTGCTTTCGGCATAGTTTTGGCTGAGATAGGCGTTGAGGGTGAGGTTCCCGTTTCGCTATCCTACCAGGCGGAGACCATGCCCCTCCGTGAACGTGAGAGGATACTTGTGTTGACACCCAACTTTGATAATGTTGGTGCGGCGCTCGCAGCCCTAGTGGGTTTCGCGGTGTATGGTGCGGTGGGTAGCCGCTACGTTGAATTGCAGGTGCTTGGCTACTTCGCGTTCGCCCTGACACTTATAGCATTCGTGATTAGGTACCTTGTGCCCGAGTCGGCTAGGTGGCTTGCACACGCTGGTAGGGTTGAGGAAGCGAAGAAGAATGTGTCTGGACTCGAAGTGTCTGAGCAGAGCGCGTCGAAACAACTCAACAAGTCCTCCAGTCTGACAGGCCGTTACCTGTTCCTGCTATTAATAGGCGTGTCCCAGTACCTGACCTACGGCCTTATGGCCTACGTTGTGGCTGACTACTACTTTTCGGGTAACACCGTGAACTTCGTGGTCTTGATGGCCAACCTCGCCGCTGCCGTCACCGGCTTCATCATACCCATATTCATCACAAGGGTCTCCATGAGGAAGTATGGCTTCGGTGTCTACTTGGGCGGGGCTCTAAGCATGCTTCCAATACTTTACACACTCAACCTCCTCGGATCAAACCCGGTGCTCTTCTACTTATTCCTCGCCGTCAACATGGCGTTCAGCGAGATGGCGTGGTCTGTGCGCACAGTGCTCGAACCACTACTCATGCCAACTAGGCTTAGGGCCTTCCTGATAGGACTCATAAGGCTTGGGCCAATACTAGGCTACACCGCATCACTATACCTTACGTCCACGCTAAGTGTCAGCCAGTTCGTAGAGTACAATTTGGCGTTGTGGGCGGTTGGCGCCCTAGCAACACTCTACTGGTTGCTCAGAGGGTACGATGTGCAGGGTGTAAGCCTAGAGGACACAGCTGGGGAAAAGCTAAGCCTGCAGACAAGTGTGGCCACATCTGAAAAAAGATAGGTAGATGCATCAGAAACACATGCGTGGGTTAACCCTATTGAGGTTTGGGTAACCTCGCCCCTCCCCTTTAGCTGGGGTTGGGTCAACTGTATCCTTTTTCTATTAGTAGTTGGGGGAGACCCCCTGGGTAGAGTATGTGTTCTCCTCCTAAGAATTCTTTTATGGGCATCCACTTAGCGGTCATCTTCGCTTTGCCTTCAACGAATTCGATGTAGCCGCGTGAGTAAACCGATTTATCCGTGAACACCCCGTCGTATACAAAGTCCACCTCATGCTGGTGTTTACCGTTGTATACGAAGATGTTTTCAAGCACTCCGAGAAGCCTTATGTCCTCAGCGACCATTGAGGTCTCCTCCATGAGCTCCCTTCTAATCGTCTGAAAAGAGTATTCCCCGAACTCTACTTTACCGCCAAGAGGCCTGTAAAAGCCCTGCTTCTTAGCGTAGTCGAACCTCTCGTACACAAGTATTGCTCCTTGGTGTGAGAACACGCAGAACGCTTTAAGCGTGATCTTACCCTTAGAGTCCGTGTGTGTGGAGTCCAATTTATGTCACTTTTTCATCTAGCTGTTTGAGGACCCCCACAATGCTATCCGTGGGCATGTTGCAGCTGAAGTTTGAGCAAACATATACGAGAGCCTCCCTCCCATTACTACCCATATCCCTGGTGTACGGGCATAGCTCAACTATTCCCTCGTCGGCTGGCTCCCTAAGTATAATTACCTGGTTGGGTATGAATCTCCTCCTCAGCTCCCCTAGGAGCTTGTTAGCGGTTTGGGAGCTTCGCTCGCCCGCTATTACCACCTCATGTGTTGGGCCGAGTGCGAAGTCGAGTGCACACAGTAGCTGTGTGAATCCTTCGGGGTTGGCTTCAAGCTGTGTGCCAACACCCTCTAGGAGGGCGTACGCCTTCTCCTCATAGGATGTTTTACCAGTCATTCTCGAAAGCCTGAGTAGATTGGCTAGCGCCACCGAGTTACCTGAGGGGATGGCTCCGTCATAGTACTCCTTGGGTCGAATCAGCGTCTCCTCAGAGTTGTCAGCCGTCATGTAGAATCCTCCGCTCGAATCGTCCCAGAAGTGCTTCAACATGTAGTCATTCAGGATTACAGCCTGCCTGAGGTGCTCGGGTTTAAATGTTGCCTGGTATAGTTCTATTAACCCCCACACCATGAAGGCATAATCGTTGAGCAGGCCCTCAACGTAGGCTGTGTTACCTGAGTAGGTGTGGTAGAGGCCGCCTTTAGCTGATCTCATCTGGGTGAGCACGAACCCAGCCGCACGCTCAGCCACATCCAAATACTCCTGGGAGTTCATTATTGAAGAGCCTTTGGCTAGGGCTGCAATCATGTAGCCGTTCATGTCCGCTAAGATCTTCTCGTCCCTATGGGGTCTAACACGCCTACTCCTAGCCTGGAAAAGTATCCTCCTTATCGTATCCAGCTCAGCTTTCACCCTAGTTGGATCGACCCCCCTATCCGCCGCGTACTCCTCAACGCTTCTCTCAGCGTGAAGTATATTCACCTCCCCCAGAGCCTCCGAGGCCTCAATGTTACCATCCTCCTCCACACCATAATACTCTTTTAGTAGTCTGAGCTGGCTCTCCGAGAGCAAGCTGGATAGCTCACCCCAGCTCCACAGATAGAACTTGCCTTCAACACCCTCACTGTCGGCGTCTAGAGCCGTGTAGAACCCCCCAGCATCCGAGCCAAGCTCCCTGCAGGTGAACTCGAATAACTCACGCACCACATCTAGGTAGAAGTCTTCCCCCGTTACTTGGAAGGCCTCAGCGTACGCAAGGCACGCCGAAGCCTGATCGTACAGCATCTTCTCAAAGTGGGGCACCATCCACCTCTGGTCGGTGGAGTATCTGTGTAAGCCGAAGCCAACCTGATCGTACACACCACCATACCTTATGCGTCGAAGCGTCCTCTCAACCATGTATAGGGCGCCCCTATCACCATACCTCTTATAGTAGCGTAGGAGGAATGATAACCTGTGGGTCATGGGGAACTTAGGCTGTAAGCCGAATCCCCCATGGGTCTCATCGAACTCCTCATAGAGACGTGTATAGGCATCCTTCAACACCCGCTCACCCGGAGTGGTCTTCGAGCTGGAGCCAGGGGTTGATCTAAGCGCGGCGACTACACTCTCAGACGCTTCAACTAACTCGCTACGCTTATTCAACCACAAATCCCTTATCCTAGGCACCAACTCTGTAAGCCCAGTCATCCCGAACCTACTAGACTTAGGTATATATGTTGCTGCGAAAAACGGCTTCCTATCGGGGGTCATAATCACAGTGAGAGGCCACCCACCGCTCCCAGTCATGAGCTGACACACACCCATATAAACCGCGTCAATATCCGGTCTCTCCTCCCTGTCAACCTTAACACACACGAATGTATCATTCAACAGCTTAGCCACCTCTGGATCCTCGAATGACTCCTCAGCCATAACGTGGCACCAGTGACATGTGCTGTAGCCTATAGAAAGGAAGACCGGCTTATCCTCTCTTCTAGCCTTCTCAAATGCCTCCTCACACCAAGGATACCAGTCAACAGGATTATAGGCGTGCTGTAGAAGATATGGACTCTTCTCATTAATCAGCCTATTGGGCCTACGCCCACTATTAGCATCCAACACGGGGTCATGTTGAGATACGTTAAACAAGCAAATAAACCCAACCAAATAAGCGTTGAGTCGGTAAATGGGACCCGACCACCCCTAACTATTCAGGCATCGCTATCTCGCTCGTTAGGGGAAACACCAAAAAACTATTAGGTTCGCCACGGCATACTTCAATGGATGCTCTTGGACTTCGCCACCCTTCTCTCAAGTGCGTCAAGCAGCCTCCAAACTGTTCAGTTTGGGGCTATTGAGCAGGTGGGGGCGATAGTGCTCATAGGCGTTGTGAGCGCGAGGCTTGCCAAGACCTTCCATATACCCATGCTTATACCCTTGCTAATCACGGGGCTAGTGCTTGGGCCCACTGGGCTCGGCTTTATCCAGCCTGGAAACTTCGGTATATCCCTGACGGGTGTGGCATTCGTCATCATCCCGCTCTACCTTTTCGCTGAAGGTTTCTCTATGGATATCTCAGAGATACGTAGCGTGGGCTTCATAGTTGTCTCCCTTATCACGGTGGGTGTGCTCATCACCGCTATCGGTGTGGCCCTTATCTCCCACTTCTTACTGGGTTTACCGCTTATTGTTGCAATGATTCTTGGCTCCATTGTGAGCGCTACGGATCCCTCAGCCGTGATACCACTGCTTGAAGGCGGTAGGATCAGCCGCAGAGTTGCATCCATCATCAAGGCGGAATCGGCTCTCAACGACCCCACCTCAATAGTTCTCTTCACAGTTACACTTAGCCTTATACAGGGCTCGGGCTCTGTGACGCCCGCCTCCGTGGTGGTGAGCTTCGGGCGCCTCCTGCTTGGAGGCTTGGTGGTAGGGTTGCTCTTCGGCTACACGAGTGCAGCATTGACCCAGCGCTTCGAGCTCCAAGATCAGCTAGCATACGTGACTGTTATCACCTTTATAGCGGCGTACGTTGTAGCTGGATACTTTAACACGAGCAGCGTGGTGGCCTCAGTTGTAGCCGGGTTGGTGATTGGAAACGAGCTCAACGTGATGGGGTTAACACCTCAGAGCCGCCGCAACCTAAACTACTTTTGGGACAACATTAAATTCATAGCCGAGGTGGTTATTTTCCTGTTGTTGGGTCTCTACACAACTAGGGCCGTCTTCGCCCCCTCAGCCCTCGCTGCGGGTTTGGTTGTGGCCATACCCCTAATGCTGTTTATCCGACCAGCGGCGGTTTTCGGCTCCGTGTTAAACCGCCTCAACAGGGCTGAGAAGCTGTTTATCTCATGGATGGGTGTAAGGGGCGCTGTGCCAGCCGCGCTCGCAGCCGCCACCGTGGGTATAGCATCAACTATACCCGCTCTCTACCCATACGCACAGACACTCTTCTCTGTGGTCTTCTTCACTGTGATCTTCAGTATAGGTGTGGTGGCGCTTACGGCCTCCCGGATGGCTAGCTACTTGGGTGTCGAAGTCGCCGACCGACTCGATGAGTACAGGTCGATCAGGGCGAGGCAACTCGCACTGGTCTCCGCGCTGAAAAGCTTGGAGGATGCGTGGTCACGTGGGGAGATCTCTGAGGACACATATAAGAGCCTTAAGGAAGAGTATGAGGCCAAAATCAAGGGGATACAAGCGAAGATTCAGGAGGTAGAGGATCAGCTTAAGCTCAACACCGAGCAACTCCAAATTATGAGGAAGAAGAGACAGCTCATAATCGCCCAGATCAACGCTCTCAACGAGTTCAGGAGGACAAACGAGCTTTCGGATAGGTCATACAGGGAGCTCATGGATGAGCTCATGAACCAGCTAAACGAGGTGGATGACAAACTAACCAAGCTCATGGTTGGCGAAGCAGAAAGACCCTTGGACGCCGAGAAGGAGTAGACACGCATGGTTATAAACCTCTTGAATCAACAATTAGCCATGGTAGAAAAGGATGATTCATGTTGACGGCTCAACAATGGAGGGTGGCGGCCAGATACTCAGGACAGCGGTCTCACTCTCAGCTGTAACCCACACACCAGTGCTCGTTCACTCTATAAGAGCAAAGAGGAATCCGTCTGGACTGCGACCCCAGCATTTAGCCGCCATCAGGGCGGCCGCCGAGGTTTCTTCAGCTAGGCTTGAGGGTGCGAGTATCGGCTCGAGTAAAATAGTGTTCGAGCCACAGGAGGCGGTTGGTGGTAGCTACGAGTTCGATGTGGGCACAGCGGGGAGCGTAACCCTAGTGTTGCAGACACTGCTACCAATAATGCTCTCCTCGGCTAGAGAGTACACGGTGAGGGTGAGGGGTGGCACCAACGTTATGAACAGCCCAAGCGTGGACTACTTCGAGCACGTATTCCTCCACCACCTCAACCAGCTCGGTGCGCGCTGTTCGTTCAGGGTTATCCGAAGAGGATTCTACCCTTCGGGTGGTGGGGAGGTGGAGCTAAGCGTTCAACCCTCAAAACTCGGGGAGGCGAACCTAACAGAGAGAGGGGAACTCATCCACTCATTCGCCATATCGGGGGCGTCTAGGAACCTGCAACCCGCACGCGTAGCGGAACGCCAACTTCTACACATCGATGTGGCTGAGAAGAGGGTTGAATACGTTGACTCACCGTCAACTGGAAGCTACGTGTTTGTAGCCAAGGTGTACTCCAAGACCCGCCACGGGTGTGACGCGGTGGGCAAACGTGGTGTTAGAGCAGAAGAAGTGGGTAAATCCGCCTGGGAATGCCTAACACGCCAGCGTGGCGTCCTGGACGAGTTCATGAGCGACCAGATAATACCCTACATAGCACTATTCGGGGGCAGGGCCGTCATTAAGGCCACAACCCACTCGGAAACCAACCTACACGTGTGCTCACTCTTCCCAGTGCACGGAATCGCTGTGAGTGAGTTGGGTGGGGGCGAGTTGCTCATAGAGGCGCATTGACCGCAACCCACAATTTGGCGTGTGACGTAATATGGGTGTGGCTGAATAATGGGCGCCATCAGAGTGTTCTTCGTAGCCGACCTACACGGCTCAGAGGTCGTGTACGGAAAGCTTGCCAATGCACCCAAGTTCTACGGTGTCTCAAACGTGGTTGTGGGCGGAGACCTGACCGGTAAGCTACTCGTACCCATAATTCAGAGGGGTAATGATGAGTACTCGTTTGAGTTTATGGGTGAAAACCTCGTGGTTGACTCCGCTAAGCTTGAGGTCTATAAGAGGAAGCTGAGGGATGCAGGCCAATACTACAAGGTGCTTGGGAGAAACGAGTATGAAGAGGTGCAGGAGGACAGGTCTAAGATAAAGGCATTATTCCTAGAGGAGATGAGTAGAACGCTTCAAGCGTTCGTGGAGAAGTGTGAGGAGAGATTCAAACCCATAGGCGCAAAACTCTACATGATACCCGGAAACGACGACTACCCCGAGGTAGCCCAACTCCTAAACACACTCGAAGACGACACCCTAACAGTGTTCGATGAGAGGGTGGTAGAATTCGACGGTTACCAGCTAGCGGGCTTCGGATACGCCAACCCAACACCATGGCACACCCCCCGCGAGCTACCCGAGGTAGAAATATACGAGAGGCTCGCAAACACAACGCGTACAGCGGACCACAACAGGCTCATCATGGTTACACATCCACCCCCATACGGCACACTGCTGGATCTAGCCCCCAAGCTAAAAGACTTCAAACCAGTAATCGTAGGGGGAGAAGTGCTCACAGAACACGTGGGGAGCACATCCGTGAGGCGATTCCTAGAGGAAAAGGGGCCGCTCATCGGCTTACACGGCCACATACACGAATCCCAAGGCGCAGACAAACTCCATCCCACCGATGGCTCCAAAAAGAGAAGCATACCCGTATTCAACCCCGGAAGCGAGTACCACATGGGTATACTACGCGGAATACTACTTAACATCAGAGACAACGCAAAAATAGATTACATCTTCACACGTGGATAAACAACCTAGCGTTAGACTCTGTTTGGGAGAAAAGCTAAAAGTTTTTGAGCGACACGTTTACAAACTTTGTTTCGCTAAGTAAGTGTGTGCTATCCTACCCGCTAGATAACTTAATAGTGCTGAGTAAATGCTTCTTACGCCTGAATGGCTCATTCCCTAGAATGCTTTAGTTATCAGTTAATACCCATAGATCCTAAACTAAGCGCACATCGGGTTATCGTGTGCACGTATAAACCGAGTTACTTTAATTTATAGTTAATGTTTATGGGTTAAAAAAGCTTTCTACGTTGTAAATCAGGCGGGTGTGGCATACAAACGTGGAGGGTTATCACCCGTACACCACTTTAAAAATAAGGGCGTTTGCTTTTAACAGCATCTCTCAACATGGATCCGTGAACAACGCTAGTGTCATGTTATGAGTAGGAGCCGGGGGTGGGATTCGAACCCACGGTTAAGCGGCTGACTACGTTGACCACTGCAGGCCGCCGCCTTAGGCCGCTCGGCCACCCCGGCAACAGATTTTAACGTGCGTATGGAAAGATAAGTTTTTTCATGGCGACCTATGTTTCCTTACGGCCATATTGTTCTCGCCGCTCTCCATGTCCCTAAGCTGTCTTTCATCGGCGATTGTGAGGTATTTGTGGGGATAAGTGTTTATCTGTGCTATTATTTCGTGGTTGGCTGGCCTCTGTGGCAGGTGTTTTAAGAGGAAGTCTAGTAGTTCGTCTGGTTTGGGTTTGGGGCACCAGAGCCTGGCTTTGACTTCGCCGAGTGTGGCCTGTATGGGTGTGCTCTTCCTGATGCTCTGGGGGGCGCAGTGGGATGGGAGCACTACTGCTTCCGCTGATGTGTTTTCGAATAACCAGTCGTATAGTTGGTAGAGTGCCTTCACCATCTCCTCTAGGTTTGCCGCGCCTAGTGTGTCAGGCCTCGCGTAGCCGTCGGTGAATAGCAGGTCTCCTGTTAAAACTGCGGCCGGTGCTTTGCTACCTGGTTTTGAAAGTAGTAGTATTGTGGAGTTTAGGTGCTGGTTTAGGATCACAGATTCGAGTGTGTATGATCCCAACCTGATGGTTCTCGCATCTGGGTTTGGATTGGGTGTGCTGAAGGTGTAGAGTGGCGACTTTAGTGTCTCGGAGAGTTTGTATCCACCCGAGATGTGGTCAAGTGGCCTGTGGGTTTCGACCACTGCGACCACTCTTAACCCTAGTTTTTTAACCTCTTCAGTGTAGGAGGCGTGTGCTAGGTGTTGTGGGTCAACGATGACAGCCTCACCGGTCTCCCTTGAGGCGAGTATATAGCTTACGCACCCCTTAACTATGCGCCTTATTTGAAGGATCACGAGCTCTGGGTCTATGTGTATTTCGGCTGTATCGCAAAGCGTGTTGAGCAGGTTCATCCCACCCCGCACACTCTTAGCCCTGTAGCCTAGAGAGTTGAGTATTTGGGCTGCGAAAAGCGACCTGTTGCCGTGTGCGCAGACTATCAACACCTCCTTGTTTAGGGGTATCTTTTCAAGCACCGCTTCGGGTTGGCTGAAGAGGTCCTGCACGGGTAGGAGGAGTGGTTTCACACCGGCGTAATTTATGCTCCACGCATCATATTCCCAGGGCGTCCTCACATCGAGGAGCACGAATTCCTCTCCGGAATCAATCTTGTGTTTTAGTGTCTCGGGTCCAACTTCGAGCGGTTCCTCGATACTAAGCATTTCCCAAAATAAGCAGGATTGGGCGTATAAACTTTACTAACATAAAGGCTTCACACAACGTAACCGGTTAGGATTAGTCGCCGGTTTGGCTAGTCTTAGGAGCATTCTCCTCCATATGGGGGTCCTTTGTTCTTGGGTCAGTATGCAACGGTGGCTGTGACGTCTTTGATGAGCATGTAGGGGGCAAGTGTTGGTGTTTCTACCTCCCACCACTCAACCCAGTTCCTAGTCTTAGATATTAGGTGTATGCTTTTGAGTTGTCGCAGCACCGAGTCGCTGAGTCTGAAGCCAGCTACAGGTTCACCTATTTTGCCCTCCACCACGCTGAAGGCTGCGTCTCTGGGTAGGGTTGAGTATTCGCCTGTCCGCAGGTTTTGGAAGCGTGTGTACCAGTTGTTTGTTACCAGTAGTCCCCTCTTGGTTTCTTGGATCATCTCTTCGAGTGTGGAGTCGCCTTCACCGAAGACCACTGTGTTTGGTTGAGGTGTAATTATACCCGCGTTGCCCGTGGTCTTCGTGCCGAACTTCTTGGCTGTGGATGAGTTGTGGAGCATGTTTCTGAATACGCCTTTAGCTATGATCTCGGTTTTCTGGGTTGGCACGCCCTCATCGTCTAGTCTGCGCCCCCCTAGGCCGCCCTTGTAGACTCCGTAGTCCCACACGTTTAGCGCCTCCACGCCCACCTGCTGGTTTAGCTGGTCGCTGAAGTATGATAGACCAGACTGGATGAGGTAGGCTGAGGCCGCCTCAGCTAGTGGTAGTATGTTTGCCACCACGGTGGGTGTGAATATCACGTCGTACACACCCGCTTCGAGCTGCCTAGGGGACTCGGCCATTTTGGCGTATTCGCCAGCGGCCCTCCCAGCCTTCTCTGAGTTGAATTCTGAGAGGAATGAAGCGCATGATAGGCCGTGACCTGAGGCGTTATCCTCGGTGAACGCCCTCACGTTTAGCAGGATCTTGGTAGAAGAGTCATCGCCAGCCACACCCGCACTCGTGGACACGTGGACCCTCCTCACGAGGCTTTGAAGGGAGCCCGCCACACGCTTGGCGCCCGCCTTAAGGGCTGCGTCAACCGCCTGATGCGCGTGCTCAACGAGCTCCTCACCCTCCAGCTTCTTATCGTAGTTTTGCTCCTGAGGGTATTCGAAGGGGCCACTTGGAAGCGGTGCGTAGTCATCGCTTGGAGCCAGCCGACTCGCAGAGTCCACCAGCCTCCCGACGAACCTCTCAAGCGACTGGGGTGATGTGTCATGGGTGACGCCCACCGCCCTCCTCGTCTGGTGTGCCACGTACACCTGTATCCTCGTTTCCACAACGCTGCTTGAGAGTGTCACTAGGTTGTTCGCAAACCTGATTAGCCTCGTGTGGTCCCGTGTGACAACCACTGAGACATCGCTGCACCCAAGCTTCTTGGCCTGAGCTATAACCACCTGCGAAACCTCCTCGAGGTTTACATCAAAACTCATTGAAGCCACCCACCCCTAACCCAAAACCACGTCTCTGAGCCTTATGTGCGGTGAGCCAAAGTAGACGGGTGCACCCTGCATGGGGTCGCCTTTACCGCACATCCCAGAGTAGAATTCAAGGTCGTTTGCGCGGGCGTCTATGCTTGACCAATACTTAGGGGTACTTATCTCCAGTATTGGTTTGTTCACGGAGCCCTTAAGCTCGCCGTCCTCTATCAGGAACGCCTCCAAACCCACGTAGCGCTGGTTGAGCCTCTTATCGTCGATGTTCCACTCCATGAAGCTCTTAATGTAAACCCCCCTCTTAGTGTCTTTTAAGAGCTCCTCGAAACCCCAGTCCCCCGGCTCAATATAGGTGTTGGCCATCCTTATGAGTGGCTCAACACTATACCTTACAGCCCTAGCGGAAGCGTTGCTTTTGGCTGCGAACCTAGTAGCTGTGGCTCTGTTGTGTAGTAGTTCCGTGACGTACCCAGCCTGTAGTAGTCTACGCCTCCTAGCCTTAACCCCTTCATCGTCGTATAGATAGAAGCCCATGGAGTTGGGGATGGTTGGGTCGTCCGACACATAGGCCTCGGCGCCCCCGAGTCTAACCTTGTACTCCCCGGGTTTGAGGTAGGATTCACCCGCCTGAGCGGCCTCCCTACCAAGGATGCGGTCCGCCTCAAATGGGTGGCCCACCGACTCGTGGCTTGTGAGGGATGCCACGTTGGGTCCGAGAATAACGTCAACCCTCTCCCCGCGTGGTGGAGCCGTGGTGGATGATAGTGTAGTAGCGATCTCGGCAAGCCGTGAAGAAACGTACTCCTCAAGTCTTAGTTTCTCGATTAGCTCGAAACCCCCACTACCCCCAAGACCAGAGTAGCCCGGTGGAACGGAGACCGTAACCCTCTCACCATCCCTCAACCCCACGAAGACACTGTGAAAGGAAACCCTAGGGACGACCGAGGATATCTTGGATCCCTCCGAATTCATGTAAAGCTTCAGCTCTTTGGAGCAGTCAATGCGTAGGAGGCGGACTGGGAAACTGAAGCCCTTGACATCACGGTTAGAGGCCGAATCAACATCCCTAAGTAGCGAAATAACCGTATCGCCGGGGAGCTCATAAAGGCTCTTCACCTCATTCACCCTCCAATTATCACTCACTGCCTCCTCCGCTGATAAAGCATATTTCTCACCACCATCACCGCTAGCCTTAGCCATCTTCACCGCCATGTTTACAGCCTCCACCACCGACTGCCTACTCAAAACATTGGTTGCACCGAAGCCTAGGCTCCCACCGCATATCACGCGTATACCCACACCGCGGGAGTCGGCAAGTAGCGTGGGCTCCGTGACCCCGCTCCTCAGGGAGTAGCCCGTATAATTGTTAACATGTAGCCTCACCTCGGCATACCCACACCCAAGCCTTGAGGCTTCTTCGAGCGCAGCGACGCATAGATCCTCATCAAGCGATTCACTCACACACAATCACACATAACCAACAACTAAAACACATAATTAAGCATACCCACACTGCACACCACTACCCCACTCACACCCAATAGTTAGGGCACAGTGGATAATGCCCCCTACCCCCAACGTGTGGATTGGCGTGGTGGGAGCATAAGTGGGAGGTGTGCGTATACGGGTGAGAGGGATGAGCTTCGACAAACATATATTCGTCCAGAAAATGTTGTGAGTAGCCGGGGTCTCCTAGCCTGGCCATGGAGCGAGGCTCATAATCTCGTCCCCGCGGGTTCAAATCCCGCCCCCGGCACCTCCAACCCAACCTTAAGCTTTAAAGCCATAGTCGCCACGCATCTCAGCTACATGTACACGTGGACTCAAACACCAATCCTCAACTCACTCACCCTGTGTGGGGTGCTTTTTATTCACTTTAGGAAGTGGGTGGTTTAGGGTCTGTGTCCTTTTTGAGGGCTTCTCTACCCTGAGCCGCACCCCTCCTATTACCATTAATATCTTTTCTCAGGTTGATTTTGTAGACTGTTACTGGGTGTTTTGCTTTGGGGTTACAGTAGCCTTCAATCGGGCACAGCCTCGCTGTCTTAAGCGTGTCGCAGCTTGGCGCGGTGTAGGTGGTGTGTGAGCCTATTTCGCCGTATATGTGGGCTATGTGGTAGCTGGCTATGTTCTCCTTGTAGTCGGATGTTGTTGAGAACGCTTTGAGTGTCTCTTCTTTGGGTGCGCCGATCATCCTCATGAATGCCGCAAACGCGAAGCGAGCGAAGTGGGGTGGCTCTAGGCCCTTCGCCATCTGAGACATGATCTCCTTCATGCATGGAGGATACTCTTCGGCTACACGGGGGAGAACCCCCTCACCACCAAGCTCCTCCCAGCTCCTCGGCACAAGCTTGGAGACCTCCGCCTCCAAGCCGTCAACCCAGCTAGGCTTAACACGTGGGCCACTGGGGCCAATCAGCCTAAGCTTCTCTTCAAGTATCTGGTTAAGCCTACTGAAGCAGAGTTGGGATGCCACTAGCGGAGCCGACTTCCCATCCAGTATGAGTTTTCCCCTATGAATGGGTAACTCGACAAGCCTTAGGCGGCTCTCCCACATGTGGGACATCCTAAGGAAGTCCGCTAGCCCCACAACGATTTTGCCATCCTCCCAAATAACGTTTGGAAGAGAGAAATCAACTGATAGTAGCTCGGATACGATACGTGGCTCCTCTGTTTTGAGTAGCTCACCCGTCCTGACGCTCAACCAGTTAAAGAGGCGTGACCCCAGCCTCATCTTCGCGTACTCCGGGAGCCTAGAGTACACAAGCAAACCCATACCCACAAGGTAGGCGACAACCTCATTCGAAGGGTTAAGATAGTCAACGGAGAACTCAACCCGCCCGGGGTCTGGGTTATCGCTTGAAAACCTCTCCAACACCCTCTTCAACATTCCCTCATCAAGTGTGTAGCCATCCAAATCCTCCACGCCGAGCTCAGCTATCAGCTTTGAACCCCAATGACTATAGGGATACCTAGCCGCTAGGTCCTCCACACCCCTACCACTACCCATACCACCCCTCCCACCAGCAGGCTCACCAACCCAAGAACTCAGCTTCCCACACCAACAACACAAATATCCACAGCCGAGATTTTAGCCCTTGCAAAGCAGATCTGACCCCCTAACAAGCCGAAACCACACCCACAGAGCAGCGACCAAGCAATAAGCCCCAGCCAACGCTCATCAATATAACCTGTGAAAAGAGACGGGTGAAATCCCAGCAGGGCGAGCCTAAAATATATTAAAACGCGCATTTTAAAAAGTTTATCTTTCAAGCTTAGAATACATAGTCCATGAGTAATAAGGGTTGGCTTTGGGTCGCCGTGCTGACGGCTCTCACCGTGGTTGCCAGCTTACCAACAGTATATGTTGGGGCCAATGGTTCAAGTGTGAATCAAAACATGGTCTCAAACCTTGTTGCACAGGTGGGAGTTGAGCTCAAACTGATGGGTGCCTACTCCAACACCACGATAAACGAGGTACAGTCAAACCTCCAGCTACTCATCCAGCAACCCGTGTTCCAAAGCGACCTCGAACTATACGGTTCCCAGTCGCTCACAGCTTCCGCAGGGATAACCAACGACACGCTCGGAGTCTATTTGCAGTTCGCCTACTACTCTAACTGTAGTAGTAATGTGGTGCAGTTCAATCTCCTCAACTTGTCCCAACCACCTCAACTCACACATGTGGGCGTCGCACCCCTAGAGGCCTACCCCGGAGATGGGTGTAGCAAAAGCAATCAGTCAGGATTATCCCCGCTATCCGTGGGAGGTGACAGTTGGACGGGGAACCAGTACTACGCAACTCAAGGTAAGCCTACGATAACCGAGGTAATAACAGATTTGAACTATCCCTATTATAGAGAATGCGAGTGATAATCAGGTGGCCGCATGGACTGGTCTGACCAATTATGTGGGGGCTAACCGCTCCATTCCGTGTTTTGAAACAGCGTATTTGCCTCAGGCTGGATGGATTACTCCTGCAAACGGGTTAAACCCACTACCTGTATACGAGCTTTATTACACTAATGGGTGCGGTACATCCGGAGGACCACCCATTGTTCCGTCCCAATCAGATTTTTCAGCTGTTAGCGGCGATTCCGTTGAATACGAAATTTATGAATATTCAGGAAGCTGGTACTTCGTTTTTTACAATATTAACACGACGCAACTTCATACGTTCACTATATCTGGATATTCGTTTAACGGGGGTTAATGGGGCGAGGGGCAGTCCCCTTCCGCAAGGGAGGGGATGGATAGCCCCCTCCCTCCCTGATAGAAGGGTTCTTATAGTTATTTGAAAATAAGATAAGGGTGTGGTGGTGGGGTGGTGCCGCGTACGCCTGACCCTGAGAAAAACGAGAGGATCAGGGAGAAGAGGAGGGAGACGCTTGAGAGAAGGAGGACACAGCAGGAGGCTAGAACCTATGGGCTCAAGCTTGACAGGAGCAAAGCCTCGAAGAGCAGGCTCACACTCCTACGCAGGATCTTCCTTGAGGCCAAGTGGTTCACCAACCACGTGATAGCGAGGGGTATAACCACGCTTGAATCAGATAAAGATTATAAGGTGGATAGGGTGCCTGTCAAGGTTGGTGAGGCGTTCGAGGAGAGGGAGCTCCTCATCCTCTCATCCCAGATGAAGCAGGCGGTGATAAAGAGGCTCCAGGACAGCTTAAGCGCGCTCGCACAGCAGAAGAGGAAAGGCATGAAGGTTGGCAGAATAAGGTTTGTGAGGCGGGTGCGCTCAATACCACTCATGCAGTATAGGAATACCTACAACGTGGACGTGGAGCGCGAAAGGGTTCGCATACAGAATCTGGGGGAATTCAGGGTGAGTGGGCTTGACCAGATACCTGAGGGCGCGGAGCTCGCCACGGCTAACCTCATCGAGAGGAATGGTGACTACTACCTCCACGTCACAGCCTACGTTACCAAGACCCCGAGAGTGAGAACAAGAAGGCCATAGGTGTCGACCTAGGTGTGAAGGACCAGGTGGCATTCTCGAACGGTGTGAAGCTCGCATACTCCGTTTCCATATCCGCGCGCCTGAGGAGGCTTTACCGCTGGTTCTCCAGGGCGAAAAAGGGCTCCGGGAGAAGAGGGAAGCTCCTCGTCAAGATTAGGCGTGAGTTCGAGTATGAGAACAACGCTAAGAGGGATGTGGCTACGCAAACCTTAAACTGATGGGTTTGTTTCTGTTTTGGTTGGGTTGGTTGATTGACCAGTTAAACGCCGCCGTAGCCGTGGTGATTTCAGCCCAGAGAGAGGTGCTTCTCATCAGGCGCGCTGAGCGTGCGGATGACCCCTGGTCTGGCCAGGTAGCCTTCCCGGGCGGTAGGCTTAAGCAGGGGGAGACGCCCCTAGGCTGCGCTCTTAGGGAGTTCGAAGAGGAGGTGGGTGTCCCATCGTCGCTTCTCAGGTTCCTTTTCGACTTGGATGTGGTCTCACCTTCAAACCAGAAGGAGTTGAAGGTTAAACCCTTCGTTTTCTCATCTACGGTGAAGTTTCAGCCGGAGCCCAACCGGGATGAGGTTGCCGACGCACGCTGGTTTCCACTCGACAAGTTTGAGAAGAGCTCGTTCACAGTGAATGGGAGGGTTCTCGAAGCCTACCTAGTGGATGACTGGGTTGTGTGGGGGATGAGTAAACGAATACTGGACACACTCTTTAAAACCCTTAAGGGCCTCTCAGGAGTCCAAGCCTAACGGTGTAGCCCCTCTTAGTACTCCCTACACCTGATCATGGTCTTTGACGTACGTTACGTTTATAGGCTATGATGCCTAACAGAGTGTTCTTCGGGTTCTAGAGCCGAGTCTAGCTGTGGTGTTTTTGGTGTTAATGCGAAAAAGTAATATCTGCATACGACGTTATCTTTAACATGTGTTTCGGGATGTTTTTTGGTACCCACTTTAAGCTTGGGTGCCTGCTGGCTGGGAGTGGCTGCGGCTGGTGATCGTGTAGTTGACTGATGTCTCCATTTCTGAGATTGAGGATATAGTGTACAGGGATGTTAGGCTGACCCAGGGCTCCGCGCCACGCTTCTATATTGCAGGCGAAGAGGTGGATATTTGGTCGGATGAGTTGAGCTTCTATCACACGCTGACCACGGTTGACTATGCGAGGCGGTCTATCACCGAGGCTGAGAAGAATGGTTTCGACGTTTTCCCCGAGATTGTGGGTAAGCCTCTTGAGAAGGAGCTTGTCAAGAATGCGTTGTTCAGTGGTTCACCCATACTGTTTAAGGGTGACCGCGGCTTCGGTAAGACGACTTTTTCGAAAGCTGTTGCCAAGCTTTTGCCACCTAAGCTTTTAGCGGTTAAGGATTGCCGTATTCACGATGACCCGGTTCACCCCGCTTGTTTCTCGTGTAAGTGGAAGGTGACCTACTTGGAGCGCGTGGAGCTCAGCTGGGTTCCACGAATCTGGGTGAGGATTCCGGGTGACCCCATGCTCACCACGCGTCAGCTTATTGGGGGGGTTTCCATACAGAAGCTCAGGGAGGGGTTCGACATTGACCACCCAGAGGTTTTTATCCCTGGGAGGGCTCTTAAGGCGAATCGTGGTGTGGGCTACTTCGATGAGCTTGGCGCGATACCTTCATCTCTACAGACAATGCTCCACGAGCTCTTCGAGGAGCGTCAGGTCACCACGAGTGAGGGTGATATTATCCCCATGCATGTTGACTCTATAGAGATAGCCTCAACCAACCCGTCGAACTATCGTGGTACTTCGGCTATAAAGGAGCCCCTACTCGACAGGATGGAGGTAATAGAGGTGGGGCCGCCTGAGACGGTTGAGGAGGAGATCGAAATAGCTATGCGCAACATGTACTATACCCGCAGGTTCGGTAAGAGGCCGCCCATACCGGTTTGGCACCAGCGTATACTCGCCCAAATCGTTAGGAGCGGTAGGTTGAACTCTAAGGGGAAGGTTCAGTTAGCCGCTGAGCTTTCCTGTAGGGCTACCATCAAGGTCTTCGACCACGTGTACTCGAGGGTTGAGCGTAGGGGGGCGTCTGTCCCGAGGCTGATGGATTACGGTGAGAACTACGAGATGATTAAGCTGGCGTTGAATGGGAGGGTTGAGTTCGAGTTCGGCTCGCGCACAACCAAGAATGACTTTATAAATTACTTGGTTAACGAGGCGATGAAGGCTGAGTGTAAACACGTGTACGATGAGTATCTTCCGCAGGATAACTTTGAGGTGTTTGTGAGGGAGCTCAAATCACTGGGCGACAGGGTTCAGGGGGGATGGCGGATAAGCCTCTCAGAGGAGCTTGTCACTCGGACATCTAAGCTTCCAATCGTATCCACTGTGCTGAAGAAGATGGGTGCGCATGACTCTGAGACGAAGCTCTCAGCCTTGGAGGTTGTGCTCAACTCTCTCTCGCTTTGCTCTGATATAGTGGCGAAGATGGATCACTCGTATGTTGTGAGGGAGGCTGGTGACCATGGAGAAGCCGCCGTGTAGGTTTGAGTCTCAGGAGACGGATGAATTCAGCTCATACTTTGGTCAGGATGTGTTAGAGGACCTGCTCTACTCGATGTTTAACCCTGAGGGGATGGAGGATTCGGCGCAGAATCTGAGCGACGACGACTTGGATAGGTTGATTGAGGAGCAGATGGCTAAGTGGGAGGAGATTAGGGATGATGTTGAGCAGAAGCTTTCTGTGAATAAGCAGAACTGGATGTACCGTGACTGGCTTGAAGAGAAGATGAAGCGTGACTTCATAAGGAGGAACGCGTGGCAGGAGTTGCTTGAGGCGATAAAGCAGGGCAAACTCGACCCAAAGAGCCTATCACTGAATAAGCTCACACAGATGTTCCCATCAGAGATAGCGAAGGGCTTGGAGAAAGAGGGTTACTTGGAGCTTAGGAACTTCTGGGATAGTCAAAGGGGAGGCTACACGCTTGGGTGGTTTGACTTCACAGCTGCTGGTGAGAGGGTCATCGCGAAGAAGGTTTTGGATGAAGTGCTCGAGAACATGGTGTTACCTTGCATCGACTATGGGGAAGAGCAGAGGGGTTTCGGGGTCAACCCCTCCGACACCATCATGGAGTACGATGAGTTCCTTCACCACTACGACCTAGTGGATGTGTACGAAACACTGCTCAACGCGAGTCTGCGGCGTTCAGCCAATATTTTCGACCCTAACGATATAAAGGTGAGGGTGCCGTCAAGCCGCTACTCAGCCTCCAACGTGATCCTCATTGACTCCTCGAACTCCATGTATGGTCCAAAGTTTAGGGGGGCCATCATGGCGTCCCTTGCCTTTAAGAAGCTTCTAGAAGACTATTTCAGGGATGACGAGCTTTTCGTTGTGGCTTACGACGATGAGCCTGTCCTAGTCAGGGAGGGGGAGATACTTAGGCTTAGACCTCAGGGTAACACGGACATAGGCTCAGCGATTGATTTCGCAGTGGACCTTCTCAGGAGGTGTGAGGGTAACCGGAACATCTTTCTCATAACAGATGGGGAGCCGACCAGTTCGTGTAACGCTGAGCTCAACCCCGAGGAGAATGCGTATAGGGCGGCGCGTAGGGCGGCCATGGAGGATGTGAACCTTAACATAATACTACTCGACCAGAAACCAGAGTTACGTGCTATAGCTGATAATATGGCGAGGGTTAATGGGAGGTCGACTGTCACCTACGTAGGAGACCCCCAGCGCCTCAAGGATTTCTTCGTGAGAAACTACATGACTTCAAAGGGGCTAAACGTGAGGAAGCTCACGCGGAGAGGTTTCGTCTAAACCCTGTCTCCAAGTGTTGTCTGATACTTATACATACCCATAAGTCTGGGATTCTCCTGGAGCACCTTGGCGGGTGGACCTTGGGTCACAACTCTACCATCCTCAAGGTAGACTACACTATCACACATCATGATTGTTGTCAGCCTGTGCGCCACTATGAGCACGCTTCTGTTCTGCATGAGCTTTGTTACCGCGTCCTGTATTGCTCTCTCAGCTGGTGGGTCGAGCTGTGATGTGGCCTCATCTAGGATGAGTATCGATGGCTGCTTCACTATAGCCCTCGCTAGGCCGATGAGCTGTTTTTGGCCCTCAGATATGTTTGAGCCCCGCTCCGAGAGTATGGTGGAGTATCCCTGCGATAGCCTTGATAGCATCGCATCCAAACCGTACTCAACCATTAAGCGTTTTACCTCACTCTCCGCGAGTGCAGGGTTCCCGAAGCGTATGTTTTCCATCACGCTACCCTCAAAGAGGGTGTTCTCTTGGAAGACCACCGCCACATGCTGCCTGAAGCTCTCCGTGTCAATTTGGGTGAGGTCGATGCCATCCACAAGTATTCGTCCCCCCGAAGGCTCATAGTACTTTAGTAGGAGGCTCACTATGGTTGTTTTACCCGCACCGGTGGGGCCTATCATCGCCACCTTTGAACGCGCCGGCATGATGAATGATACACCGTGGAGTACCTCCCTCCCATCATACCTGAATCTCACATCCACGAATTCAACTTGCCCCTCCAGTCGACGAACCCTTAATAGGTTCGGCTTGGGAGCCACCTTCCCCCCTTCATCTATAAGCCTGTAAACCCTGTCTAGACCCGTCATCGCGGACTGGTAGGAATTATAGAATAGGGATAGTTGAAGCACGGGGTTAAAGAAGTTCTGAACGTAGAGTACGAATGAAACGAGTATACCCACAGTTATGGCTGAGCTGAGAACCTGTCTTGCACCGAAGAACAGTACTATGGCTATCCCGATGGCCTCGATTATCTGCACCATGCTGTTATAGAAGGCCGAAAGCTTGGAGGCCCGCAGGTTGGCTACTAGGTTCTCGGTGTTAACCCTGTCAAACCTCCTCGCCTCTTCCTCTTCCCGCGCGAAGCTCTTAACAACCTTTATCCCACCAACCACCTCCTGGAAGTTTGCTGTGACAGCAGCAATCTTTCTACGTGTATCAAAGAACCTTTCACGTACCCTCTTCTGCATCAACGCTGAGAACACGGCTAGCACCGGTATGATGCTGAGTGATACTAGGGTTAGACTGGGGTCGAGGTAGACCATGAGCCCAATAGAGCCTACAATCGCGGTGAGACCCGCGAGCACCTGTGGTAGCTGAAATGTTAGGAAGTCGCTTAAGGCCTCCGCGTCGTTTGTAACGTTGCTGATTATTCTCCCACTCGGCCTCCTAGTGTAGTAGGAGGCATTAACCCTTTGAAGGCTCTCAAAACACATGTCCCTCAAATCCTTTATCACCCTCTGCGCGAGGACGGGCATAAGATAGGTCCTCCTACCCTCGAATGCGTAGTTGAGGAGGTAGAGCGCCGCGTATAACCCTGCGAAGAGGTAAACACCGTGCATGTTCCTCGCCAGTATGCTGTTCACAGCGAGCCCCAAAACGTAGGGGGAAGTCATCCCCACGGCTGTGCTCACAAATATGGTTATCGCGACGAAGACAACATCCCTCTTATACTTGAAGAGGTGTTGTAAGAGTCTTTTCGCCTTGGCGAAGTCACCCATATACTGTTTTTCTCCTTCCCGCTCAACGTATGGCCCCATCCAACCCATCTAGCCCACCTACCCCGCAACCCGTTGCTTAGCGCCGAAAAGCCGGGAGAATTCCCCGTTTGACTGCATAAGTGTGCGTACATCTCCATCCTCCACTATCCTGCCCTCCTTAAGCACAACCACTCTATTTGTCAGGTTGAGCATCGATAGCCTATGGGTCACGAGTAGCACTGTGCACCCCTTAAAGCGTAGCCTGAGGGCATCCTTAATGGCCATCTCAGTCTCCGCGTCTAGGTTGGATGTGGGGTCATCCAGTATAAGAATCTTCGGCTTGGAGAGTATGGCTCTCGCTATGGCTACACGCTGCCTCTGGCCCCCTGATAGTGTTATCCCCCTCTCACCCACCATCGTGGAGTAGCCTTCAGGGAGACTCTCTATGAACTCATCAAGCCTAGCGATCCTAGCCGCCTCCCTGACCTCCTCAGGTTTGGGGTCGAATGCTCCAAGAGCTATGTTGTCATATATTGTGCCGCTGAATAAAACAATGTCTTGAGACACGTATCCAATCCTTCTCCGAAGAGACTTGGTGTTATAGCTTTTGATGTCCACACCGTCGATGAGCACCATCCCCCTGTCTGGGTCATAGAAGCGTGGCACGAGCTGCACGAGGCTTGACTTACCCGAGCCCGATTCGCCAACTATACCCACAACCTCCTCTGGCGCCACCCTGAGGCTAACACCCCTCAGTATCTGTTTTCCACGCTGACTTAGCCAAACATCCTCGAACACAACCTCGCCCTTTATGTTACCCGCATCTAAACCCTGGGTATTCTCGTTTGATTCATCCTGGGCGTACATCACTTCAATTAGCCTCCTCATCCCAGCCATAGCGTTCTCGAAGAGCACGACGAGTTGACCGTAGAACCTTATGGGTGAGAGTATAAGTGTGTACACGTATATCGCGGATTCAAGCGAGCCTATGGTTATCCCCCCAGCGGTGTAGCCGAAGCCCCCATACACGAGGAGTGAAGCGGTGGCTAGGCTCACCACGAGGCTCAGAAGCGGGCTTATTATTGAACGTATACGTGAAACCTCAACGTAGTTTTCGAGGTAATCCTGTGTGAGCGACCTGAATACTTGGGTCTGCCGTTCCTCCGCGTTATAAGCCCTCACAACCCTATAACCCAGAATATTCTGCTGGAGCCAAGAGGTCATCGCACCATACTTTAACCTTATCTTATCCCATAATGGCTCCTGCTTCACTGCTAGGATGACAGTTAGTGTTAAGAGCACGGGTACAGTTGCCAGAAATATTAGCACGAATTTCGTGTTGATCGTGTAAAGCGTATAGACAGCTAAAACCAGTAGGAAGCTCGTGGTTAGCAGCTGTGGTAGACCGATGCCAAGAACCCTCCTGACAGCCTCAACATCCATGGTGGACCTACTTGTGAGGTCGCCGCTCGAAACAGATTCGTGAAACCTGAAGCTTTTCGATTCAACCGAAGAAAAGAGATCCCTTCTCAAGTCGTATGCAACCCTTTGGGCTATCCATTGGCCACCATAGCTCACCACGAACTGGAAAACAGCCGACACAGCCGTGACCCCTATTATCATTAGTGCGAAGTTGAGTAGCAGACTCTCCTTTCCACCACCTACAGCCGTATTCACAGCGTCGCCGAGGAGCACGGCCACGTAGAGTCTGAGCTTTGTGGATATATAGGCGCCGATTATAATGCCCACTAAAACATACCAGTAGCGCGCTAAGTAGTTCAAAAAAACCTTTACAGGCCTCAAAAAACACCGTGAAACCTTCCTTACAACCCTATTTTAAGGTTTTGCGGGAGGGTTGATGGTGTCCTGATTAGGGGGTGACGAGTGTAGTATTCTGGCGCGGGAAACGATTATCCGGACACCATCGGAAGGTTAACCGAAGATAATCCTAAAAATCCTTTGATAGTATGCTGAACCCTCGCGAGGCACAGCTTAAAATATTGAAAACGGGTTTGATGTGTTAAAGCAACATATTTCGTCCCCATATCTATAACGTCTGCGGAGGCTTCACCGCTGGCTCTCACTGTCAAAGCTTGGCTCTAAGAGAAGGCAGATGTCCGTGGATAAGATTAGGTGGAAACTCCAAATACGAAAGGAATGTGTAGGAAATATCCCTAATAGCATCGTCCATTGTGTGAGTGCTAACTACGGTCACATCCTTTTTCAAGTCGAGGTGGGCAAGTTCATTAAGACTAAGGGTGCACGTCCTCAGTGAAAAGCTAGGGTTGGTTGAAGCCATCGGAAAGGGAGTTCGCCTGCTTCCCGTGTGGTTTCCTGTGTTACAGGTATGTAACCTAAGCCTTGATAATCATGGGAAAAAGGACTATGAGTGTGGTGCTCATGTGAAGCACTCAGAGATGACCATACCTCTACGAGTAGAATGCTGGAATACATTCCAGTCATCCCACATATAGAGGCAAGCGTACAGATGAACCGGGTAGCCGCTTCCGTGACCGAGGGCGAAGTAGTTCGTTCATAAAAATACGGTGAAATCCTAAAACACAATAAAAACCTAAACTCGTAGTTTCATGTTCGAGATAGAATATACCACTCTAAAACTAGGTTCTTTAGACTGTTGACTATTCTAGGGTATAGTGTTCAAAAACCATGCAAGGCTTATTTTAAACGTAGTGGCTATAGATGGTAAATGGCTGTTTTCCCTAGCCCAGAGTGGCTGGATAACTATGTTGAAGCTTTGAATAGTGACCCAGAGTTCTCAAGGAGCACAAAGGGTTGGGTATGGGTTATACTCTTTATAGTTGAAGAGGATGGGTCAAAACATTCTCCTGGTTTCCTTATAGAAATAGCTGATGGGGTGTGCCGTCGGCACAAATACTATGTAGATGCAGGTTCTGTAAATTCGCCGTATAGGATTTGGGGTCCTAGGCAGGCGTGGTTAGACCTTATTCAAGGTAGAATCGACCCCACCAAGGCTCTGGGTCAAGGTAGGATTCATGTGTCCGCGAATCAGGCGACGCTTGGGAGATTCGTTGAGACAGCTAAAACCCTCCTCAGCTGTTTAGCTACAGTCCAAAGCGACACATAGAATTGTTATCATAGGTTGTGGGGGGGGTGGAAACAAGTTGTTAGTAGATGGTTTACATATGGATGGGTGGAGTGTTCTAGTGTGATGTGTGCTTTAGGACTGTTATGATGTCGTTCATTATTGCTGAGACGGTTTGTTTGCCTGCGCCGTGGCCAACAAGTGTTAACTCTCCCGCTAGGTCTGATTCGAGGTAAACCGAGTTAAGTGTGCCGTGTACGCATAGGGGGTGGTTGACGGGCACCAGTCTAGGCGCTACCTCAACCGTGTCAGCCACTGTTGCAACTAGCTTTATAGTGTACCCCGACCTCTTCGCTAGCCTTATCGCCTCAGCGGTTATGGTTTCGATGCCCCGTGTTTTCACATCCCTGAGTTTTACGCGTTTCCCCATGATGGCGTTTGCCAGTATGACTGCCTTACACGCTGCGTCGTGGCCCCCTATGTCTATTGATGGGTCACGCTCGGTTAGACCCCGCTCCTTGGCCTCTTTGAGGGCTGCTTCAAACCCTATCTCTTCGAAGTGCATTCTCGTGAGGATATAGTTTGTTGTGCCGTTGAGTATTCCAAGCATTCTTGTTATTCTGTCAGCCTGTAGGCATTCACGGACAAAGGAAAACAGTGGAACCGCTCCCGCAACTGTCGCCTCATAGAGAAGCATTACACCATGCTTCTGGGCTTCCGCGTTGAGCTCCCAGTAAGCATGGGCCAGTGGCCCCTTGTTGGCCGTCACCACGTGTGAACCCATTCTAAGCGAGTGTTGTATGTGCGTCAAACCTGGTTCACCGTCCACTATGTTTGTGGGAGTCAATTCCACGACTAAGTCGGGCGAGCACTTGTCTAATAGCTCTAGACTGGTCCCACCGAGTGTGAACCCCGAATAATGATCGAGTCCACCGGAGTCGAGGACACCCTGTAAAGGGAGCCCTTCGGGCGAAAACGCGTAACCCGTGCTATTAGAGACCCCCACTAAGCGGAAGTGCGGGTCTACGGCTTTGATGGTACCCCATTTTTCAGCCACACTTGTAAGAAGGTTTCTCCCAAGGAAGCCGTACCCCACTATGGCTACATCCATACCTATTCACCACACTATAAGATGGGTTTCAGCAGTGTGAACCCATGGCTGTCACACATCTCCTCAAGCCTTTTCAAGAGGTTTCCCACTTCCCTTTCTGATGCTTCAAGGTCGACCTTGACACACCTCTGCTTGGATGAGGAGCCCGAAACCTCCATTCTGCTAACGCTGAGCGTATCCAAGTAGTCAAAAAACTCGCTGATGGACGCATCACCTATGATCATAACCGTTAGGCTAGACTTCCTGAAAACCTCTTTGACCTCGAGCACCTCGGCGCCCATCTTCCTCAACTCGTCCAGCACCGCACTAATTAGAAGAGTATCAGGAAACTCCGCAACCACGCTCACGGGCACATAAACATCGCCCACCCTATCCCTGTCATGGATAATCGACACAATGTTACCACCCATCTTCGCAATTGGCTCAAGCACCCTCAGCAACTGCCCGGGGGTATCTGGTAGTGCGAACGTTAAGCTGTAACGCATATCCAAACTAACCCTTGACGTTTTCTTATGGTTTACTCTTTTCACCAGCTCTACCCGCTGGTCAGCAAAGCTCTTCGACCGCCAGCTTTGGTAGACCCCTCTTTAGATGGTGTCCTGATTAGGGGGTGACGAGTGTAGTATTCTGGCGCGGGAAACGATTATCCGGACACCAACGCTCTTTAATCGCCAGGCTTATCTTAGACTTTAATCTAAAAACCCTTGATGACCCTTAACCCTACACTTGACGAGGCTCCACTACGCAGGTTTCACTTTGTTTTATCAAGCCTCGCAGCCATGGGTACATTCATCGACGGCTACGACCTCTCAGTGATATCCTTCCAAGCGCTCGTAATCTCCAGCGTATTCCATTTCTCACTTAAATCCAACCCCTTACTATACGGCCTACTACTCACAAGCGCCCTCATAGGTATGGCTATCGGCGGTGTGAGTTTCGGGTGGTTGGCCGACAGATTGGGTAGGAAGACAATGTTCCTAGTCGACCTACTCTTCTTCATCGTATTCACAACACTCTCAGGCTTAGCGCAAAACGTATACCAAGTCATAGTCTTCCGCACACTCATGGGTGTGGGAATCGGCGCTGACTACCCGATAAGCTCAACCATAATATCAGAGTTTGCGCCCGCAAGGCGGCGGGGGGCCCTGCTCATGTATGGGATAATGTTCTATTGGCTTGGAACCCTACTCGCCGGCGTGGTCAACTTCGCGACGCTTGGCCTCGGGGAGGACTTAGCCTGGCGTGTATCATTCATAGTGGGTGCGGTGATAGCAGTTCCCGTTGTTGCTGCACGTGGATTGATGCCAGAGTCGCTGAGATGGTTGGTTAAAAACAACAAGATGGATAGGGCGACTAGGATAGCTGAGAGCCTAAACGTGCGTATAACTCAGGGCGCGGGGACGGTTAAACGCTCCGCGAGGGACCTCTTCGGCCGCTACTGGAAGGCGACACTCTTTGTGCTCGTGGCCTGGTTCGCATTTGACATAGGGTCATACGGTCTAGGCTTCTATACTTCAACCCTTTACAGGGAGTATGGTATAAACAGCTTGAGCCGCATCGCCATGTTCGGAATAATATCAGCACCCTTCCCCATCCTAGCCTATCTCGCCCTGATAGCTATGGTTGACAGGGTTGGGCGTAGAAAGCCGACACTCATAGGGTTCGCTGTGATGGCGGCCGTGCTCCTTCTACTCCCGGGTCTGATTGAGCGTAACCCGCTAACCCTTCTACCACTCTTTATAGTTTACGCTTCATTCGAGCAGTGGCCGGGAGGACTGCTCAGCTTCGCGTACTCCTCGGAGCTCTTCCCAACAGAGATAAGAGGGTTCGCTCAGGGATTGGCAACCACTGTGAGCAGGATCGGAGCCGTGCTCGGTGTGCTCCTTTTCCCAATAATATCCCAGCGAGGCTTAACGTATGGGACACTCTTCTTCGTAGTATTCATAGCATTAGCGTTCGCGTTATCCTACGTGTTGGCCCCAGAGACAAGGCAGCTCCCCCTTGACGAGGTCAGCTCAACAAAGCAACACCAAACGTGAACAGCTCTCAGATGGCTCCCACCACTCGGTTTGGGGACGATGAGGTTAGTGGAATAGGTTTTTGTTCCCCTACTAGTAATAGTGGCTGGGGAGCATAGTGGACGCTGAGTGTGTTTTCTGTTCTATAATATCTGGTAGCCTTCCTAGTGCACGTGTTCATGAGTCGGATAACTTCGTGGTTATAAAGGATATTAACCCTGTGGCACCAGTGCACCTCTTGGTTATACCTAAAAGGCACGTGGAATCGGTTTTGAATGTTGGTGAGGACTTCCCTGCTGGGGAGTTTTTCGATGTGGTTAAGCGTGTGGCTGAGCAAGAGGGTTTGAGGAGGGGTTTCAGGCTTGTTGTCAACACTGGTATAGAGGCTCAGCAGAGTGTGCCTCATATGCACGCCCACATCTTGGGTGGTAGGAGCTTCACTTGGCCGCCGGGCTGATTAGAGCGCACGTGGCAGTATTATGAGTACGATTATTAACCCAAATACTATGGCTGATAGGAGTTGTGTAGCGCTCTCAGCCTTCTGCTTGGACTTATAAATCTTTAGGAACACCTCCCTTATCACTTGGCCGCCGTCGAGTGGTGTAGCTGGCAGTGCGTTGAACACTGCGAGGTTTATGTTTATCCACCAAAGCCAGAATAGGGTGTTGGAGAGGCCGACCCATCCCGGAATACTTGAGGTGTAGAGTGTCTGGGTGCTTGGGTTCAACGGTGTGGGTTCGATTGTCGCCGGTACGAAGTATACGAGTGGGTTTGATGGGTGCCTCCACTCGTTGAGTGCGGTTTGGGGCTGGAAGGGTATGAATCCGAGTAGGGCAATGGATGTGTTGATGGGGTTGGCCGCGAGTACAGCGTACACTGTTCTCCCATCCGCGAGCACCACGGAGACGTTCTCACCTGGTCTTAGAACGGTTGCTTCGAGTTTTGATAGAACAGTGGTGTTGGGTGTCAGGTATCCCTGAATCTCCCTTATAACATCCCCGGGTCTTATACCCGCGTGTTGGGCTGGGGAATTGGCTTCAACTGAGAAAACCGCCACACCGCTGGTCGCCAACTGTGTGGTGTGAACTGTGGGCATAATCACCAATACTAGTAGCGCTAGGGTTATTACTGCGAGTATGACGTTTGAGGCCACGCCAGCAGTGAAGACCTCCATCTTCTGAGAGAAACCGCTCGCCGCGATCTCGCTCTCAGAGGGCCTCACGAATGCGCCAAGCGGTATAAACAGGAAGAGTATCACACCCGCACCCTCAACGCTTATGTTCTCCCTCCACGCCATGACGCCGTGGCTTACCTCGTGCACACTCACAGCCACAACGAGCCCGATTAAACCGTAAACTAGAGGTACAAAGGGGTTTACCCCCGGTATCAAAAGGTAGCTTTGGATGGGGAGGCTACCCTCAGCTTGCCTGACAGCCTGACTGAAAAGGTTCGCGGCAAGCGTGCTAAGCAGGAGGTAGAATGCGAAGAGTAGGAGGGCCACGAACACTGGTACACCTAGGTAACCGAGGAGCTTGGTTGACCGGTTCTTGGAGAGGCGCCTTATGATTTTAGCCGCACGTTTGCTCTCAATTATGAGGAGACCGTACTGGAATTTGATGCTGCCTCCGGGTTTGTTTGAATCCTTGTTCTCCACGTTCACACGTACTTTGATTCCCGGTGAAACTTAAGGTTGCCGAGCGACTCGCCGGTAATGCTTATCTATTTTCCGTTGATAGTATAAGCGGGGCACTCTATAGCCATGTCTTCAAAAAAGCAGCGGGGCATCGTGGGCAGACTCCTTACACTAGCATTCAGGCAGGAAGTATTCATAACCGCTGTGAACGCCCTAGTGGGGTGGGTTGTCTACAATGTCCTAATAGACGTATACGGTTTCAGCTGGCTACACGCAGCGGTGTTCGGTTTAGTGGGTTACGTTGGACAAGTGTTGATGTTCAGATGGATGCTCTCATTTATGCGTCAAATCGAAGAGGAAGCCACAATCCGCATAGAGAAGCAGAGAAAGCTCACAGAGTACATAAACCAAGCGGACAACCCCCGACAAGAGAACGAAGCCCAGAGTTAACAATCATTGGTAATACATTCGGCTCGCAGTAGATACCAACCTACATCTTTGTTAAATGTGGCCGCATATAGTGCAACACTTTCGATGGGGTGCTTATCCCATCGAGCGCATATACACTGTGTGAACACTCGTACCAACGATTCAGCGGATGAGTTGGATATAGTTAACCTAGCCCAGCAGCTCGCTAGGTCTCTGAATGATAGGCTCGATCAGCGAAAATACGTAAAGCTTGAATCATTTATCTCGTATGATAAAGAATCCCTTAAACGAGTGTTCGATGTCAAGATCAAGTTTCCATCTTCTAGGGACATGGAGGGGATAGCGTTTAGGGCGCTAATCGGAGTTACCGCCACGCTCAGTGTTGCACGCGACGCGAAGAAGGAGCTCACCACACAGGCCAAAGCGGTGTATAACGTAGCCGAAAACGTCGTTCTAGGATTATTCAGGTTTAAGGCTGGCCGGCAAGCTTTAAGCAGAGATGGGTAGAGCCCTCTTTTCAGTTACCTCTATACCCCATAGCTCTAGGTTTCTGATGTCGGCTTTAAAGCTCTGTGAAAGGTTGCGTTTGATCTGGAGGGCGACTAGCCACTCGTAGAGTGGATGTAGTTTAGATTGGAACATAAAATGCCACATCTTGGTGACTAAGGTTCCCTGCCGCACGGGTCGGAAGACGTACCTTACGAGTGCTGGGTCTGCTTTGAACATTGGTTCACTTATGGAGTTGATCGAGAACTCTATAACGCGCTCTGGGTTTAACACGGCCACGCCTTCAAGGCTTACGGGTCTTCCGAGAAGCCTGTATTCAGCCTTAAACTGCATCCTGTTACCCTGTTTGCTTACAACCTGAAAATTAGACCAGTTGGGCTGACCCCTGTTCTTTTCGAAAACCCATAAGTAGAACTCAAAGGCTTCCATGGGTTCTAATCCGAGAATTGCGCTTGAACGCACAAACAACTGGGCTCACAAAATATTCGTGTTTTAGGTTATAAACCCTTCGGGGGCGCTTTTTCACCCTGGGGCTAGCTCACTCTTTTTCGGATTTGAGCTCTCTGCTCAGTTTATCAGCGGTGTCCACAGCCTTCTTGTACATCGTCTGAGTAATGTAGCCTTTGTGTATTGCCTCTTCAAGCTGCTCCCTGTCCACTATCTTCACTTCTCCACGGGACTTGACCACGTCGACGAAGAGGTCTATGTACCTTATGAACACCTTAGAGGCCTCAGGTGGTGTGCATATGTTCGCGTATTTACCGATTTCGGCTCCGTCACGCCTGAAATAGGTTGTCACATAATACCACTCTTTCAACTTGAACTCAGTTATAGCATAGTCGCCTATTCGCCTATCAACTTCTATTCCGTCATACTCACCTCTCGACTTTATTGGGCGTTTAACTATAATCGTGTTCTCGTCGCTGTGAAGCACGTATCCAGATGAGAGCTCAACATCGTTACCATCCGGTTTCATATGGAAAATCTTCACTTCCTCCCCACTCCTCGGATACACACCCTTCACCACAGTGTCCTTGAGATACTCATCCAACTTGTCTTCGATGCGCTCTCTAACAGCCTCCGCAAAGTAGACCAAGGCCGAATACTCTGGGCCAAGCGACTTCAAATAGTGGTGCCCGTGTATTGTGGGCGTGATCTTAGAGCGCCAAACGTCGAGTAACTCTTTAGCCTCTAAACCAAACACTAGCTCCACATAGTCTTTACCCGGCAACACGCATCTACCGTCGGGTATCTCCGGTGATGTAAGCATCTCCTCGAGGTCATTAGCTTTAGAGGCAACCTGAGTGTTCTCCTCATCGCTCGCACGCCTACGCCACCTCCAACCGCTAGGCAAAGGCGGGTCCTCTATCAATCTACCAGTCCTCTCAGCCTCGGCACCCCCAAACCTAATCCTCACAGCAGGGGTTACCAGTAGCTTCGAAACACTCCTCGCATAACCAGTGACCTGAACCAACCCAACATTATCACCCCTAGTTTTAAGCAGCCCCCTACGGTCCTCAAGCTCAAGAATTACCCCATTCCTAATACGCTCAACCACACTCGGCTTGAACACCGCCCCATACATTTTCGGCAGATAGAACTGGGCAACCGTGCCCAGCTCCTGAACAATCGTATCAGCCACTGTTTTAGCCTGGTCACCAATCACGATAACCCCCTGCCACCTAGACATGTCCTTTATAACTACATCTGGCTCATCCTTACCCGCACCTTCACCCCCCAACCTCTCGACAAGCGTATTCGAAAGCTTAGTCGGCTGATAACCCCTATCGAGAAGCAGTTTTGACAGTGCTGACGAATATATTCCACTTACTGTGAACTTCACAATGCTCACATAGAACAAAAAAAGTTGTTCTATAAGTGTTTCGGTCTCACAGAGACCATGTCCGGATTAGGGTGGTAGACATGGTTTACAAGCGTTGGAAATGGTTATCCGGACAACATCCTCGCAGAGATTACCCTGATAACAGGCACTTTGCCGTGCGTCCTCAGAGCAAACCAGCGCTAAACCGCACACGTTGCCCACAAGTGTTCTATATGAGCCTTGAATTTCTGCTGCTGCCTATATTATGGGTGTTATGACGGGTTGAACCGGGTTTTCGGATTGGTTTAACCCGTAGACAACTGTGTGTGGCTTTACACCATACAGTAGGCCGACACCGTGTTTCATTGTTATCTTTACGTGCACGTCGCTGACAGGTTGTATCTTTTGTTTGAGGGCTGACCCCTCACTGGTGACAAAGATTATTGAATCTCTTAGAAGTGATAGTCTGGATATGCTTATCGCGGTGAGCTCTGTTAGATAATCCATTTTCGTTGCGAACGTTGTCTCAAACTGGCTCATATCGATGAAACCTATGACACCACCGTCTTTAGACCTCTTTTTGGCTCCTCCCCACACCCTAAATATGCTGGCCATGAGTTGCTGTGGGTCGTCCGTGGTGAGCTGCCTTACCACTGAATCTTCAGAGTCCTTTTCTGGTACTACTAGGCCGTGTAGCTGTTCGAACACTATCATCCTAACCCTCTCTGTGAGGTTTGACCACGGCATAACGGACTCATATTTACGTAGGAAGAGGATGGGGTCAACTCCGCTTGGGGGCACTATTATGGCGCGCCTTTCGCGTGCTAGCTGGTTTAAAACACACCCCATACCTATGGATTCCGCTAGTTCAAAGGGTGCGTCGGCGGATAACTCGATTAAGAACATCGAACCCCTCCTCACACCCCCGAAGAGTTGATTGAGCTGGCTGGTGCCCAGAGAGAAAACATCCTCATCCTCCTCTGCTAGTGTGATGCGTGATTTTGTGAAGTCTGGGCGTCTATACACATCCATTGTGTGCATCTTTGCGTTGTGGAGGCTTATCACTTCATGGTTTCTCCATATTGGTTTTCCTCTTAGCTTGTGGGTGATCATTTCCCGTACGAGTCTACCGTCAAGCTCCATCGTCTTCATCTCGACGATTGCGTCGACGAGAAAGTCGAGGTTTGTGTGCTCAATGCTCTCACCGACAAACACTAGGCTTGACTCCGAGGATGTGGCGAGTGTTATTAAAACCTCCTCGGTTTTAAGCCTTTCAATTTCACTCATCTTCTTAGCGTACGCATCCCAGCTGTCCAGAACAACTATGGGTGGCTTCTTCCTGATTGATTCAAAAACTTGGCCCAGAAAATTCTCCGCTAAATCGAGTCTGGTATCGATGAAATTCTTCTCACTCAGAACCCGATGAATATCCACGAACTGTTTCCTCATCGATTCATCTGAAACCCTCGACGAAAAATATATCCCCCGACCTTCTCCAACCGTATTCAATAAGTGTAAAGCGAGTGTCGTCTTCCCAGAGCCCGGCAGACCCTTTATTAGGAGCGTTCTGCCCCCTTGACGCAAATAGTCAGCCAACTCATCCACCATGTTTGGTTGAAGAGCGCTATTTTCCAAGTCAATATCATTTTAGTAACTATTAATATGTAATATTTTAATATTTCGTAGAATTAATCCTCATAGAATTTACGATAAAATTAAATACTAAGCACTTGCACCATACCAAGACTATCATTAAGCGAGTCATACACTCACCATGTATGGGCTCTTGTACCTCAAAGTTCCTTGCGCTTAATATTGTTTGGAGAACATATGTATCTACTCTAAGGTGAATTTTAGAATTCCACTAAACACGATAGGGTTTCACCCTCGCCGATCATTTATCCAGACTCCGCCTATCTTGTATAGAAAAGTTTAAGTTTACATAACTGTGTAAGCTTTAGCTTGAGTTCCTTAGACTTTCTTATAACAAATTTCTGGATAATCTTTTTTGTATTTTTGTTTTTGATTCCAGCTTTGCAGAGGGCGCTTCTCACTGCGTCTAGAAGGAGCCTGTTAACACAGCTTGCGCAGAAGCTCGACTCCCAAATTATAACATTGATTCATAGGCAGGAGGTTGTAAGTTTTCTGGGTATACCCATTGCACGTTATATTGATATCGATGATAGTGAGGATGTTTTGCGTGCGATAAGAACAGCTCCGAATGAAGCCGCCATCACCATAATCATGCATACTCCTGGGGGGATAGCGTTAGCGGCCTCTCAAATCGCGTTCGCGCTTTCCGCCCATAAGGGTAAGAAGACGGTTATTGTGCCTCACTTTGCTATGAGCGGGGGGACGCTAATAGCCTTAGCAGCTGATGAAATAGTGATGGACCCTCATGCCGTGCTAGGTCCTGTGGACCCGCAGTTTGTTGAAGGTAACGAGAGTTATCCTGCCGTGTCAATCTTGAAGGTTGTGGACTATAAGAAACCCGAAAAACTTGATGATAGAACGCTTATCCTATATGACCAGGCAAGTAAGGCGGTTGAGCAGACTGAGAACATTGTGCGGAAAATCATGAGCGGAAAATATGACGAGAGGGTGATTCAAACGGTTGTTGAAGAGCTTGTGAGGGGTAAGTATACACACGACTACCCTATAACAGCTGATGAAGCCGTGAAGATGGGGCTCAAGGTGTCCACGAGCGTTCCAAATGAGGTCTACCAACTTATGGCTCTATATAAGATGGAGACACGTGGGAGAAGACCTGGGGTAGAGTACGTACCCGTTATTCCTGCATCGAAAACTGAGAGAGGGAAGACATAGAACGACACCTCGGAGACCATCACCTCGAAGACATATAGGCTACTGCAAAGGGTGCACAGAATTGCACAAACCAGAGTTAGGAGTTACACCCTAAACGCTATCCTAGCTGGAATAACTATCTGAGCCGTATTTACAATCGTAGTTCCCCAGATTCATAAGGTCAAAGTGTCTATCTTTCTAGGGTTGTGATGGGTAAATAATAAAGTTTAGATGATGCCTTAGAAGCAGTGTCACTGGTCCTTAATGCGGGAAGTGAGGAGTCCACGTGTGTGGGAGGGAAGCCGTCGTTTTCTACATCGAAAAGGAACGAGACCGATAATGGAAGCATGTCGTTATACTATTCATGCTGGGGTAGCTACCACCATTAGATGGGTCAGCATAAATTCTCTTATTCATAACTCTGATAAAGCGTGTCAGGATGGTTTCATTGTGAAAGTTAAATAAGTGAGTGTTTATGTGAATTTTTCTGGCCAATTCTTTCTTAAGTAGTCCTCTATTCTGTTAAGTCCTTCTTCGAGTTTGCTTAGTGAGGCGGCAAAGCTTATTCTAAGGTGTCCCCTGCCGCGCTCCCCGAATCCAGAGCCATGCACCGTCACGACGTGGGCGTGTTTAATAAGGTTCTTGGCTAGGGCTTTATCGTCGTTTGTATAAGCGCTGAAGTCTGGAAAGGCGTAGAAAGCTCCGCTTGGTGCGGCCACGTTCACATGTGGTATTTCGCGTAGCCTCTTCACTATGAACTCCCTCCTCCTAGAGAATTCTTCAACCATCCGCCTAACACTATCCTGTGGACCTGTGATCGCGGCGAGGGCTGCGTACTGGCTCACACTGGGTGGACATATAACGGTAGCGCGGTGGATTTCCTGGATTTTGGGTGTGAGCTCCCTAGGTGTAGCCAAGTAGCCAATCCTCCAGCCGGTCATGGCGTATGACTTGCTGAAACCGTTCTGGGTGATTGTTTTATCAAGCATGCCTGGGAGGCAGCCTATGGAGTGATGGGTTTGCCCATCGTACACGATGTATTCATATATTTCATCAGATATAACCACGAGGTCGTGTTTAATCGCTATCTCCGCAATTGCCTTGAGTTGCTCTAAGCTCTGGACACCCCCCGTGGGGTTGTTCGGTGAAACGATCACTATTGCCTTGGTCTTATCTGTGACCGCTTTTTCAACGTCTTCCGCCATCATCTGGAAGCCGTTCTCCGCTCTTAGTGGCACGAACACGGGCTTGGCTCCTCGAAGCCATATGTTCTGTGTGTATGATGGGTAGTATGGGTCGCTCAGTATCACCTCGTCTCCATGGTTTAGAAGAGCTTGGGTTACAACAGAGATACCCTCTTGGCTCCCGCTCACCACAGTTATATCATCCACTGAATAGTTGAGGTTATTCTCCAACCTGAGTTTCTTAGCTATCGCCTCACGTAGCTCGATTATTCCGGAGTCTGGGGTATAATGGGTTTTGCCTGACTGTATAGCTTCTATAGCCTTCTCACGGATGTAGCCAGGCGTATCAAAGTCTGGCTCACCAATGTTAAGGTAAACCATATCCTCGGCTCTGTAGGCGCTCGCGTACTTAGCTATCTCCATTATACTGTACTCTGGCACGTTCGCCGCAAGTTCACTAAGCCACCTTGACATAATTAACAAATACTGCACGAAACTATAAGCCTATCCAGGTTGTGTATTGGGTGTTGCAGTCAGCGTTCAGTGAGAGCACCAACACCCAGCTTTTCTTAGTCGTTTTCATGGATATAGTCTGTGAGCTTGGTGTGCTTTTCCGCGGGGGATATTTGGGTGTATGCGACGCGCTTTATGTGTTTTGCAGCTGTGGAGCCAACGAGTGAGGCCAGCTTCTCCTCTGGCGCTTGGAGCACGGCGAGTAGGTTTGGAAATGCTTTCATTAGTTTCTCAGCCCGCTTAGAACCCACTGAGGGTATGGCTGTGAGCACATTGAAGACCTGCTCTGAGAGTGACTGGTTCTTCGGTTTCCTTTTAATCATAGGCTCAAACCCCTCCCAGCTCTTCTTCGCTTCCTTTACAAGCCACCTCACAAATTGGGCCGCCTCCAAATCTGAGTCTAAAACAACGATGCTAGTACCGCTTAAACAGGCGAGCGCCAGCCTCGAGTAGACTATGCCCGGGTTTGGAGCCCTGCTTAAAGCCTCGCTTAGGCCACCCGTAACGAGGAGTACGTTATGGAGGTACGCCTGTTTTAACCGCTCAAGTTGGTCGGAGAACCGCCCGTCGAGAATGCTTGAAACTAGGTCAGCTGGAGTCTTTCTTTCGATGGCGACTGTGTTGGATACAAGGTAGTCGCCCACGCTTAGATTAGCGAATACTGGTTCAACACCCAACTCTACAAGTAGTTTAACTAGTAAAGAGTCTTTCTCCCTGAAGTCAGCCACTAAGACGTGTTCCACCAATTTTAACCATATATGTGCAGAACACGAAAAACGTTTTGCAGCGTTCAGACCCTCGACCACAGTGTTACAAGCACGCTGCTTAAGGACATTGCGAGCGCCGCCCACTCCGGCTGGAGGCTTAGACCGTAGGGTGCGAGTATTCCTGCGGCCACTGGCAGTATGGTGGTGTTGTAACCAAAAGCCCAAGCCAAATTCTGCCTGATTTTCGCGTACACCCTCCTAGATTCTTCGATTAGTCGGATGATGCCTCTCAGGTCGCTGGAGCTTAACACGATATCCGCCGCGGCCTTAGCAACCTCGGTACCCATGGCTACACCTACGTCCGCGCTTGTGAGCGCTTGTGCGTCGTTCACACCGTCCCCCACGAACATCACAACACCCTTTTCTCTGAGTTTCGAGACGATTTCGGCCTTCTCTTCGGGTTTAACCTCGGCGTACACTTCGCTTATCCCAAGCTCGCCGGCGACCGCTTTAGCCTCAGCCTCCGAGTCGCCTGTCACCATTACGACGCGGATACCCATCCCCTTGAGTTCTTCGACTACACTGGCTGCTTCGCGTCTTATTTTCTGTTTGAATTTAACCATCGCAGCTAGTTCCCCGTTGACCGCTACATATACGGAGGCTCCGTCGCCTTGGAAATCCATGTTCTCGTGCTTGGCTATGTTGTTTTTAATGAATCTCTTCGAGCCAACCAGTATTGTTTTGCCGTCAACCACACCCATTACCCCTTCACCTGTGAAGGAGTCGAATTCGCTTGGCTCGAAGCGTTTGCCGAATGCGCTCACGAGCGCTCGAGCGTATGGGTGCTGGCTCCTCGACTCGACGGAGGCGGCTAGCTCGAGCGCTCCTTTGATATGCTCAGTGTATGATTCAACTTCAAATGTGTCCTCGGTTAGTGTGCCCGTCTTGTCGAAAACAACTACACTTGTTTCATGGGCCGCTTCGAATGCCTCACCTCGCTTAACCACTAAACCCATCTTGGACGCCCTTCTAATGCCAACGCTCACGGCCATGGGTGCAGCTAGACCGAGGGCGCAGGGGCAGGCGGCCGCAAGCACTGCTACACTGTAGGTGAGCGCTGCGCCCAACGATGAGTGGAACACCAGCAGCCAGATTGAGAATGTCGCAGCCGAGGCCGCTAGGATTAGTGGTGTGAAGATAGCTGAAACCCTGTCCACCAACCTCTGAACTGGTAGCTTAGTAGCCTGAGCCCTCCTCACAGCCTCAGTGACCTGTTCGAAATACGTCTTCGAGCCAACCCTAGTCGAATACACCCTTAGGCTCCCAGATATCACGGTGGAACCAGAGAATACTGGGTCACCCTTCCTTTTGACCACGGGTTTCGACTCACCTGTTATCACCGACTCGTCCACTTCGGCGTGCCCATCCTCAACGACACCGTCAACCACGACCTTGTCACCCGCGCTGAGTACCACGAGGTCTCCAACACCGATTGTGCGGGTGTCCACTTTGAGCTCCTTACCGTTCCTTATTACCACCGCCACTTGGGGCAGTGGGGATGCGAACTCTGAAAGCATCCTCGTCTTCGTGTACACCTCAACCGTTTTGCCGATGAGCACGAATGTTACAAGGAGTGCTGCCACATCCACGAACCCAGCCGAATCCCTAAAAACAGCCATATACAAGCTATAGAAGTAGGAGATGTTAGAGGCGAGTGAGACTAGGGTGTCCATGTTACCGACACGGTTACGGAGAGCCCGAAGCGCACCTAAATGGAAAACCCACCCACTATAGAACTGTACGGGTGATGCCGCTATGAGTGCGAGTAGTGGCTGGTTTGTGTATGCGGCCAGCAGTGTAATCGATGTGAAAACAGCGCCCACAAGTAGCCTGAGAGAGTATGCTCTAAGCGTTCTAGAAGCTGCTACCACGTCTGGCGCGGAAAGCTGCTCGCTTATCCGAGTCGGGCCTAAACCCCAGCCGCGGAGTGTCTCTTCGAGCTTGTCTGGACCAGTTGTGAGGGGGTTGTATTCCACCCTTAACGTGTCAGAAGTATAGTCCGCCTCAACCCTAACAACACCCTTCTGAGCCTCCAGCTTAGCGGCAAGCCTACCGAGCTCCTCCGCGCTGATGGTTTTGACTTTGAACGCCGCAATATAGGTTACAACATCGTATCCAGCTGTCCTCACCGCGCTTACAAGTTTGGAGGTGGGGGTACCCCTGTGCTCCACAATTGCCTCCTCCGAAGCCAAGCTGACTGAGACGTTGATCACGCCTCCAGCTTTGCGTAGCGCTCGCTCCACGCTCGTGGTGCACGTGGCGCAGTGCATACCCACTATTTTGAGTTCCTCAGAATCCTCCCCACTCGTGTTTGATTCTAATCTAGGGATCATTCATCCCCTCAGGTCCACCTTTAAGGTATTTCTCGGGGTCACGGTCAAACCTTGTCTTGCAACCCTTACTACAGAAGTAGTAGGTCTTACCCTTATAGAGTGACTTGACGTCACCCTTCTCTACACGCATGCCGCAGACTGGGTCAATCATAAATAATATACAACTGACATCGAAATAAGACTTATTTGCGTCAAACTGTATATATTAGTGCTTTAAAATGATTGATTTTGCTAGGAATCTTTCGGACATAGAAGTCAGAGTGCTCAATAGGCTTTATGAGGACTCGCGCACACCGGTGGCGAAACTAGCCGAAGAGTTGGGTTTAAGCCGCTCCACTGTGTCGAGGGTTATAGACTCCCTGGTTAGGCGGGGCGTGATATCTAGGTTCACGGTGGAGGTAAACTATACTGGTGGGTTCAGGGTTTTCGCGAGGTTTCAAAATAGGCCTGAGACGCTTGAATCCTACGAGTTGCTGGATGGCACCTATTTGTCCGTGTTCAGAGCCTCAAGTCTAATGGACCTGAAAAGAGTTTTCGAGAGTGTGGGTAGACCCATCGAATACATGGTTGCCGTGCAAGCCTACAGACCTAAGGTTGGCTCACCCATCCCTTTCATATGTGATAAGTGTGGGAAACAGATACTAGAGCAGCCTTATATTTACAAGAGGGGTAGAAGGACCTACTACGCCTGTTGCACAACGTGTCTTGAAGCCTTAAAGCAAATGCTGGATAAAAAGAGGGGGGTTTGATGGGCCTAAGCCTTATACTTGATCCTCGCAGCGTAGAGGTAGCCGTCTCTACCCCTATACTTGACCACTATGTATTTGCCTCTTGTGGACACCTCGGAGAAGAAGTAGCCTAACTCTTCGAGTTGCTGTGCTGCCTCCTTTCTCTTACCTGCCCTGACAAGTCTCCTGACGAGGTCCTTGTGCTCCTTGGGGAGTGGAGGTGAGGGCTTTGGTTTTATCTTTGGCACATATTCCTCTTCATCTCTATCTGCTTCGCTATAGCTTTGTACCTCCACACTTTCAGGCTGTCTAGGAGCCTCTACTGGTACTGGTGGCGTGGCTATCATGGTCTGCAGGGAGCCGAGTAGCACCTGTGGCTCATATCCGTTTTTCGACGCTTCACTACTTGTTACCTCACCGTCGGTGGAGTGGTCGGATGGTGTGGTCGTACTCTTTTCAGCCTCCACTTGAGCGTGCTCCATGATTGAGCCAAGGGTTACCCCATCACTCGCAGCGTCAGCGACGCTTTGCGGGTTACCCTTTGGAGGAGAGAACAGCCCCCTTATTTTTCTAGAGATTTTGGCGAACCACGCCGATATTCTTCTGAATAATCGGCCCATCAGGCTTGTTTGTCCCTGTGCTTGTTCGCCTACTGTTGACATATCCTGGTTTTAATATATCGTAGTGGAGGTTAAGGAGTGCAACGAAACTGTTTTGCTTCATTAACACAGAATGCGTGTTCGAGGATAATTTAGCCCCTTCATGGGGGAGGGTGGCCGAAACTAAAAAAAAGGAAGGTTTGCTCTTTACTCGAATTCCTTACCCAGCTGAGGGAACTTGGTAAGGGGTAGTTTTAGCTCGCTTTGAAGCTTCCTGATTCTCCTAGCATACTCAATCATCTTGTCCTTTTCGCCTTTAGCCTTGGCTATCTTGTATCCCTTCCAAGCTGCCTTCAGTGCGTTCCATGTCTGCCCAACAGTGTACTTCTCGGATGACACCTTTATCACCTCATACTTCATCTACATGAAGGGTTATTTATTCTTTTTGCTCATGAAGTGATGGCGTCCCGGATAACGGTTTTACACGCTTAGAGAACACACCCTCAGCCTCCTTAACCTCGACACAATCCATGGAGTGACGCGTTATGGTTTAGGTTTGGGTGTGAGCGTAATATCTAAGCGTGATAGTCTTTCACCCAGATGCACTTAGGGAAACCTGTGAACCCTACAACACGCTCCTATAGTACCGACAAGAACAAGCAATTGATTAATGAAGATAGCATAGGATCTAGGAAATGACTATGCCAGTTTGGTTTAGACTTAGAGGTGCTTCTCGGCATGATAGCTCGCTCGAACAGCATGTTGAAAGTCCATAAAATTTATTAAATATTTATTATTGATGTACTTAAATTTATATATTTCTTTCCTAGTATGTTGATGTCACTTTTGAAAGAAGTTCAATAGGGTGAATTGGATGCCTTCATTTAAAACCAGCATAGCCTACATATACTCGCTATCTGGCTCAGACATTTTTAGGGGTATACTCTTTCCGATATACGCGAGCAGGATAGGTTTCACCGACCTACAAATCGGCATCATACTAACACTCTTCACCATCGTGACACTGGTAGCATACTATCCAGCGTCTCTTATAACGGAGAAGTTCGGCGCCAAGCTTTCACTGTATGTATCCCAGATAAGCTACTTCATCTCGCTGGGGATAATTTTCTATACTACAAGTCTCTTCGGGTTATTCTTGGCTTACGGTATGCTTGGCGTAGCGCAGGCCTTCTTGGTTCAGCGTAACACGATAATAGTTGCGAACGCAAAAGGTAAGGAAGAGTTGAACACGCTCTACTCCTCGGTGAATGGGTCATCACTTCTGGGTAGGCTTTTAGGCTCGCTGGGCGTAGCCCTACTGTATTTTGATCCAGCCATTACCTATTTTAGGTTGAGCTTCCTACTACTCGGTGCGCTCTGGCTCACCCCCATCCCAATAATACGTGGTTTGAATGACACTAAGAAGGCTCAGAAGCTAACCCTATCACCCCAACGGAACGTGTTGGTGTACAGTGTGGTCGCATTGTTCACCGGATTCGGTGAGAACATCATAGTGACCCTCCTACAACTCTACTATAACAATCTAGGCGTGAATCTACTGGGTATAAGCCTGATATATGTTGGGACATCCGCTGTGGGATATGCTGGAACCTACCTAGCTGGGAGGATGAGTGGTAGGGTTGTCTTTGGCTACTTGGCCTCTACACTCGTGTACGCGCTCACAGCCCCATTGATAGGCTTGCCACTTATCTACAGTGTTATCGCCGTCACGGCCTATAGCTTTGTTCGGTTCACACGTAATGTGTTTGGCTCAGTGATGAGGGGTGAGATATTGAAGTCTATGAACCAGGTTGAAAAGGGTTATGGCACGTCATCTATCACATCTACACTGGGCGACTCCGCGGGAACCTTCCTACAAGGCTACCTATTCAACGTGGGAGAATATGACTTCCCATTCATAATAGGCGCGGCCTCAATGGTAGGTGGAAGCCTGCTACACTACTATTTTTATAGAAAATACGTTGAGGTAACCAAGAAAGCAACGTCTTAATCGAGATTCGAATCCTCTGAAAAAGCTTCATCCCACATGTGTGATGAAATCTATTATCGTGGCGAGATATTTCTCTGTTTCCTCCCACATCGCCATGTGCGAAGAGTTCTCGAACACTTTAAGGGTCGAGTTGGGTATACCCCTATGTATGACCTCCGCAACTGTGGGGGTAACCTCATCATATTTACCAACGGTTATGAGCGTGGGCACTTTGATCTCTCCAAGCCTACTCGTTTGATCCCAATCATGGATTGTCCCCGTAATCGTGAACTCGTTCGGACCGTTCATTATGCTGTATACCCTCCTCTTCTGTAAGTATTCCATAGTCTTGGCGACGTCAGGGGGCATTTCTGGTAATCGAAGCAGATGCTTCCTGTAGAAATCATCGACAGCCCTAAGGTACTCTGGGTGTGTGAATTCCCCAGTTGCCTCGTACTTCTCGATTACACGCCTCGTCTGCTCTGGCAACTCATTAATAAGCCGCCTCATCTCCTTGACCGTGAGGGGGACGCTTGAGAGTCCGCTCGACACTATTAGTCCCCTCAGGTTCCGCTGATACTTTAGAGCGTATGCAATTGCGAGCAGGCCTCCGTAGGAGTGGCCGAGTAGGAAAATCTTCTCGTCGCCGTATAGAGACCGCCTGATGCCTTCAACTTCTTCAACCCCATACTCCACAGTGTAGCATGAGTCGTTGGGGGGGTCCGAAGACCTGCCGCATCCGAACTGGTCATAGAGTAAAACCTCCACCCCGCTTCGCTCAGAAAGCTTTAGTAGGGGTGAAAGATAATCGCATGAGCCACCAGGCCCACCATGAAGACATATTAGCTTCGTGGGGGCCCCCTCCCCCGCGACCCTATAGTAGAGTCTCACTCTATTCACGTCGACGAACCCCTCTCTGAAGCGAGTCATGATTCAAGTAGTGTAAGCAACCATAAAAAGTTTATTAATGTTGAAAGTATTGTGTTTATGGGTCAGATAACCTCCGTAGGGAACATAAGGGTGGGTAACGCCCACAGTGAGGACGCCCAGACGGGTGTGAGTGTTATACTCTTCGACGCGGATTTCCCAGTGGCCTATGAGGCTAGAGGTGGGTGGCCGGGAACCTATGATACGGACTCCATAGGCGTCGCCAAGACATTCATACGAAAACACGCCGTCTTCCTCACGGGTGGCGACGTGTTCGGCTTCGACTGCGCCGTCGGTATAAGAAGCTTTCTGGTTGAGAAGGGTATGGCTGCAAAGCAGGGAGCGGGGAAGCTTCCAGGCATAGTTGGTGCTAACATCTACGATTTAGAGTACGCCGACACCTCGAAGGCTGACTATGTGAAGCTTGGATATGAGGCCTGCCTCAATGCTGGTGACGGAAGCTTTGAGGAGGGAAGCGTGGGGGCTGGTAGGGGTGCCACTGTGGGTAAGTTCAGGGGGATGAGTCACGCATCAAAGGGTGGCCTAGGATCATCAAGCCTCGAGCTCCCATACGGTATACGGGTGGGGGCGCTAATGGTCACAAACTCCGTGGGAAACATCTTTGACTATAAGACCGGAGATTTCGTAGCTGGCTCCAGGCTCGATGCGGGGGGATACGCCCTCTTCGAGGAACACGTGGAAGAATACTTAGGACGTGGCTTACGCTCAACTACAATCGGCGTAGTGGCCACCAACGCCCGCCTAACACATGAGGAGCTTATCAAGGTGGCGCAGCTCGCGCACGATGGGTTAGCGATGAGTGTTAGGCCAGCCCACCTCACAACAGACGGCGACACAATATTTGCGGTATCAACTGAGAAGGTAGCCCCCCCAGTGGAGGCTAGATTCATAGTGGATGCCGTGGGTTACGCCGCAGCCGTATGCGTGGCTGAAGCAGTACTAAGAAGCGTTAAAGCAAACCGTCAGCTAACACTACGCTAAGCCGCTCAATCTCCCGATCACACACGCTAGCGGATTCAGTGAACCATGACCCCCACACTCTAATTCTCCTAGGTTAACGGCTATTGCTGGATCATGTTTCTGGGTTGATGCGCCTTTGTAACAAAGGCTTATATTTTTAGTGTCGGTATGGGTTTGGGTTGAGATACCGATCTACTGTTATGGGTAGCAGGGGTATGGTTTCGAGCTCTCATCCACTGGCCTCACTTGCGGGTTTGAAGATTCTTGAGGCTGGTGGGAGTGTGGTGGATGCGGCCATCGCGACCAGCGCCACACTCACGGTTGTTCAGAACAACATGTGTGGCTTGGGGGGCGACCTATTCGCCCTCTTGAGGGTTGGTGGCGCAGTTGTTGGCTTGAATGGTAGTGGGAGGGCTGGTGAACGCGCAACCATAGACCTCTACGAGAAGCTGGGTTATACCTCGATTCCAACCCACGGCCCACTGTCGGCTATAACTGTGCCCGGCATGGTTCACGCGTGGGGGGAAATGCATAAACGTTATGGGAAGCTGGAGTTCAAATCTCTCCTTAACGATGCTATACATCACGCCGAGAGGGGTTTCCCCGTCCCATATGGGTACGCTCACTCCGTGGCGTCGGCGCGCACAACCCTTGGGAGGTATCATAACTGGGCTGAGATATTTTTACCCGGAGGCGAACCCCCGAAGCCTGGTAGCATACTAGTGCAGAAGGACTTGGCGAACACGCTGAAGATGATTGCCGAGGAAGGTTGCCAGACATATTATGAGGGAAACCTGCTTGACAGGATTATCCGCGGGATAGAGGCTGAAGGAGGCATACTAACCGAGGATGACTTCAGGAGGCACAGGTCTACTTGGGATGAGCCCGTATCCACGGATTATAGGGGGGTCAGGGTGTATGAGACCGCTCCCAACAGCCAGGCGGCCACAGTTCTACTCTGGCTCAACATGCTTGAATACTTCGACCTCTCAACGTATAGGCCCGAGTCAGCCGAGTTGTTGTCGCTACTGTTTAGAACCTGCACCTTGGCGTATAAGGAGAGGGCGAGGTGGATAGCGGATCCAGACTACCTTAAGTTGCCCACCTACTTTTTATCAAAAGACTACGCGGGGAAACTCTTAAGCGAAGCACGCTCTAATATTGGTGACGCGGACGCAACAAATGGTGCGAGGGAGGGGGATACCACCTACTTCGCAGTGATGAATAGTGATGGCGAATGCGCCTCGGTTATCCAGAGCAATTACATGGGCTTCGGCTCAGGTGTAGTGCCTAAGGGCACAGGATTCGTACTGCACGATAGGGGTTGCTACTTTACCCTCCGAAGGGACCACCACAACGCTCTTAAACCCAATAAACGCACCTTCCACACCCTGTGCGCATCCATCGGGTTGGTCGACGGCGACACACGCTTCTGCTTGGGCTCCATGGGTGGGGATGTGCAGCCACAGGTGCACGTGCAGCTGATCACTAGGCTTCTGGACTACGGCATGGATATACAGGAAGCAATAGACGCACCCCGCTGGGCGGCGACTGGAACAATATACGACCAAAGCCAGGAATTCTATTTGGAGGAGGAATACTTACACCTTCTACCAGCGCTTGCATCAGAGGGCTACAGGCCAAAGACCACCGCACGGTTCTCATCACTCATGGGTCACGCTCAAGGTATAGTTAGGCTTCCAAGCGGCGCCCTAATGGGTGGAGCGGATCCGCGTGGCGACGGCGCGGCCATAGGCTACTAGAGCCAAGTAGTGTTTCCCCCAAAATCTATCGCGTGTTTAACGGTCACACACGGATACTCATGTGAACGGCTTAACGGCTTGCGTTATATTTGCAAGCAAGTATAATTAATACTAATCCGGAACACTACTTGTTTAATGCGGAAGTTAGGTTAGGGTCTGCGGCCAAACACCATTTTCATTGACCTGTCAGCCCAAGCCGCTACTAGTAGCCCGAGTGCGCCCATACCTATGTCGAAGCCTATACCCATCGGCTGAATATATCCTTCGAGGAGGGCTTGGTCTAGCGCTGAGCTGAACATGTTCATCGTGAAGGGTAATAGTAGGCTTGGTATGAACTCTAAACCAGATGTGTAGCTTACGGCCGAAGCTATCGAAATATAGCCCCACATAAACAATATGATTGATACAACCTCTCCGACGAGCGGTAGTCCGTTTGCGATGAAAGACAGATAGGTTATCGCCAAGCCGATTGAGAAAAATGATAAGAGCTCGGGTTCCACTAGATGTATGAGTTTTTGAGTTATAGGTGGCTCGCTCCCAGAGCTATCCTGTGCGCTCACTCCACTACTAGTCAACAACCACCTCAGAACCCTGATTATGATATAGGTGACTATGAATGTGATTAGAGCGCTAGGGACGCTGTAGCCGTATACCCCGATTATGGGTGAATAGATGGGTGATACGTGTGGCGCGATGAGTAACACGAATTCCAGGGATGCTATTGTGGTAGCTATCTGAGTCGACGTTGTATTCAGTTTTCTGAAGAGCTGGGTTAAGCTCAGGTAGGACACAGCTCTGACAAGTGTAGGGTAAAACTCTAAAAGCAAGTCGTTAACTGTCTCCCCTGCATCAGGCGTCTCTTCTTGGTTTTGGCTCTGACGTGTGTTTGAAGATAATAGTGAAACAAGCCTCATTCCCCCCTCAGTCAGCCTATACATTTTGTTATCATCTTGAGCCACAAACCCCTCAAGGCTCCTAAGATGATGGTAGATCACCCCGGTTGACAGCCCAGTCCCCCTCTTAATATCCATAAACCGGCTGGGCCCGTTTTCAGCAAGGTAAACAAGTATCGCCTTCCGCGCGGGGCTACGCAGAACCCTGAGGTACGCTTTCCTATCCTCCATAATCGGAAAAAATGGTATTATGATATAAACTTTCTTGGAGACTTCGACGTGTTTTGTCTCTGACCTGTTTAATGAGGCGTAAAATGAAGCAATTGAACTTGTGGCTGCAAAAAAGCATTAAAAAATACGGGTTAATAGCTTTTCAGAGTAGAGAGACGTGCTCCTAGCACAGTCGGGTTTGGCTATGTTTTTACTTTGACGCTACGCGTTCAGCCCTTCCAGAAACCCAGCGCCAGACCTATTAGGAAGGCTATTGGGAAGGTGTCTATAATGCTTCCAAAATGGGTGGACGCTGATGCGAGTATTCCGGGCACGTGTTGGATTATGGCTGAAGTATAGAATGAGAGTATGTTTAACCCAGCGACCGCAGCGATGATTCCCGCGAGTATCATAAGTACGGCTGAAACCACCGCCTTTTTTATGGCGGCACCAACAAGTATTCCCACCACTAGGAAGAGTATGAAGGATATTATGCTTGACGGCACATAGGGTATTAGGGGGTTCACTTCAATCAGCTATACATACACTCAACAAAGCGATATATACTTTTCGAATATTACTCGAACACTGGGTGCGTAATGCTTGGCTTAATAAGCTTTAAAAAGCTGGGGTGACTTGAGAAACCATGTGCGCGGAGTTTAAAATATGGTCAGACTTTGAAGGACGCTTCCCAGCAAAGTATACGTGTGATGGTGAAAATCAGTCACCCCCACTACAGTGGTCGGGCGCTGCAGAGTGTAGGTCATACGCCCTAATAGTCGAGGACCCCGACGCTCCGGGTGGAACATTCATTCACTGGGTTCTCTACAACATCCCGGCTAAGGTCGATAGACTACCCCCCAATTTACCAAAAACCGCCGAACTACACGGTTTCGGTGTTCAGGGGGTGAACGACTTCGACAACCTAGGGTACGACGGTCCATGTCCACCTAGGGGCCACGGTGACCATCGATACTACTTCAGGCTATACGCGCTAAAGGAGGAAACCAATTACCCACCTAGATTAACTGCTGAAAGACTGAAGGAAAGCATTAAGGGGCTGGTTATCTCGCAGACAGAGTTCATGGCAAAGTACTCACGAAAATGAGCTAACATCTTCATCCATCATTTTTACGTCATACGCCAAAACATGGTTACCACTATAATGATTGACCTCTAAACACAGTCTAAAACGGTGTATTGATCCAGCATTTGTAGCAGGGTATTAATCACATGGAAAAATTAATTACGCAAACAAATACAGCAGTATGAGAACTGAGAGAGCTACTTTGGTTCCTTGTTTTGCTTTCTCATGGTTTTTGCTGTTTATACTGCTTGATGACGTTTGTGAGCACTGTGTTGTTTGGTATATACACCTTGGCTTGCTCTGTGTCTAATACTGTGAACAATGAGGTGATATCCACCA
>CADDZQ010000003.1 GCA_902812505.1 archaeon | reverse complement strand
AGGCCCGCCACTCTTGGCCGAAATCTATTTCCCTCTCACTTATCACGGTCCCACAATCATCGCAAACCAATTCGCCACGAGAACTATAGATAATGTTGACTGACCCACAATTCGGGCAGATAAGCTGTTCGGGCTTGATTTCTCCACCGTTTTTAACTTTTTCAGACACACGCTGCCACCTCTTACAATATTTGAGGACGGCCGAGAAACCTAACTTTAAATTTTTCGACCATCAGCACCTATATTTAAGCATTATTAACTTATAAATGTTTTGATGGAATCGAGATGGTGTCCGAATAACCGTTTCCCGCGCCTAGGTACTCTCACCACCCCTAACCCAGACACAATCGAAATCAAGCTTTCTGGATAACGCCCTTGGGAAGCGTTGTATCCAAACGTTAGACTTTGTTGTTCCGAAACCATCAAAATCAAGATGTTGTCCAGTGGTACTCACCGTGTCTTAGCATACGCATCTATTAATGTGTTATCCAGATGCTGCCAATGCGCTCAGTTTTCTGCGCAGGCTCAGAGAGAGGTGTCTACGTGGGTGACCCCGTGATCCTCACGGATGGATGGGGGTCTGTGGTAGCGTGACTCTGTGACTCGCGAGGGCTGGCTTCCAGAACCACGTGCACCAGACCTTCGGGTTACGAAGCTCCATTGAGCGCTTCTTCGGGTACCTCCTTTTGATACCTCAAGGATAGGACAAGCAGCTTCAACAACATTAATCTGGAGAAAAAACTCTTCACACCCATCCTTAGTAGACTTCCTAGAGCTATTAATGCGCTGGTAAACAGAGTGGAGGTGACACACACGGATGGAGGCTTATCTGAACACATCACTGCAGCCTCTAAAAGCTTATGTTTGAGCGAGGATAAGCTATATAGGAATTTTATTGTGTAGCATGAGGGGAAACAGGTGGAGTATCATAGAATATTTATAGCCGAACTAGCAACTAGGTCTGATCTTCCACTATTATATGAGGAATTAAGGAGTTTTTTGCAATCCCAGGGCGTTGAGCTCCAGATTGATAGTGATAGCAGAGTTGTAACAGCAAGAGGCCCACCTGACCGGATTGCTAAAGTTTCTGACTTAATTCAACTAGTTACTTACGGTGTAAGCCTTAACAGAGCTCAGGAGTATTTTTTGAAAGACGAATACTATTTAAAGATAGACCTAAACGATACATTAGTACCTAAGGATGTCACTCGCACCGTAGCCAGAATAATAGGGTCCAAAGGTTCATTTAAAAGAAAGTTAGAAGAATTGACAGAGGCAGACATAATTGTCCATGAGGGCAGTGTTATTATTATGGGGAGCTATTCCTCGATTGAGCTGGCTAGGGTTGCTATAGAGGAAGTAATTCTTGGTAAGCCTCAGTCAATTGTTATAAAAAACCTACAGCGTAGGATTGTAAAAGATATATGGGGGAAATAGTTTGTCTTCAACGAAATTTAAACAACTGAGTCCAGCAGAGTTTTTCTACAACAACAGGTCAATGGCTGGATTTGATAACCCTACAAGGGCAGTTTATACTGTTATGCGTGAATTGATTGAGAACTCCTTAGACGCGTGTGATGCGCACGGTATAAAACCTTTAATTTATGTTTCTTTGAAACGTGTTGCCGCAGATGAGCTCGAAGTTCTTATCGCTGATAATGGGGTGGGGGTTCCATCACGGTATATCGCAGACGCATTCGGAAGGGTCTTTTTTGGCTCAAAATACACGATAAGGCAGAGTAGGGGAACCTTTGGTCTTGGCGGTAAAATGGCTATATTATACGGTCAGCTAACGACGGGTGAGCCAGTAAATGTTGCAACAAGTATAGGTAGCGATATTCACTTAATAAAGTTAAGTATAGATATTAAGCTTAACCAACCGATTGTTCATCAAAAAAAGATACTCCATAATCCAAATTCATATCGCGGAACCACGATTTCGCTTAAATTTAAAGGAGATTATGTTTCAGCGCGAAACCGTGTTATTAGATATCTTAGGATGACACGCATTGCCTTGCCTTACGCGTCAATCATATTTTTCGACCCAGAAAACCAGGTTTTTTTGGCTCCCGCTTTAACGGAGAGTATGCCTAAACCCCCTGTCGAATCCAAACCCCATCCATATGGCGTCGATATTATTAAGGTAAAGGAGATGGTGGACTCCTCCAAAAGGGAGGTTACACTTTTAAAGTTTTTACAGAAGTTTTCAAGGATTGGTGTTACAACCGCTTCAAGATTTGTCGCATGGCTTGGCCTTGACCCTAACCGCCCAGTTAAAAAGCTTTCCGATGATGAAATAAAGAAGATAGTTGAAGGCTTTAAATCTTTTGCTTTTCTTCCTCCGGATGGCTCTTCACTATCTCCGCTTGGAGAGCAGACGATTAGGACTGGTTTGACTTCGGAGTACAATCCTGAGTTTATCTCAGTTACCACGAGACCCCCATCAGCTTATGAGGGATTCTCCTTCATAGTTGAAGCGGCATTAGCATATGGAGGGGGTATAAATTCGGAAAACGGGTCAAATGAGGTTAGACTATTAAGGTTCGCGAATAAAATACCGTTAATCTATGATTCTTCCAACGATGTGGCTATGAAGGTGATAGAAGAAGACATAGACTGGGCTAACTATGGCTTAGACCCAAAAGTTGATCCTCTACTAATCTTTATCCATATAGCTGCTTCAAAGGTTCCGTTTAAGACTGCTGGCAAAGAGTATGTTGCAGATCGTGAAGAAGTAAGGAGAGAGATTAGACTTGCCCTAAGAAAGTGTGCACGCGACCTAAAAACTTACCTTTCGAAAAAGAAGCGTGAACAAAACTTCCATATGCGTAACGAAAAGTTGTTGAGTTACCTTACCTTGATAAACAAATACTCATCAGCCTTATCAGGTAAGGCTCCACTTGAAGGGAGACAACTCGGCTTGTTAATTAAGGGTGCAAAATGGGATGACGCAAAAGAAGAGATCTGAACGAGAGACACTTCCCCAGAAGGCTGGAAAACTAATAGTAGAGCTAGGCGACAAAATATACACTCAGCTATCAAACCTAGAACCTCCAGCGGTTAGCATTCCTAGCCGGTCAATTGACAACATAGTTTTCGATGAGAGACTTCAGCAGTATGTGTTGGGTCATAAGGCCATTAGGAGAGGTTTTAGTAATGTAAGGGGAGCAAAGGGTTTGGCCCAGTTGTTATGGGTGGCATACGTAGCCAACGAGCTAATAAAAAGCGACCAAGTTACAACTCTCCGTGACCTATACTACACATCTCTTAACGAAAAGACTCTCGAGATTAAAGAGCAAGCCGAGACAGACTCGCAGGTAGAGGACTTAGAGGCAATTTTAAGCGTTCCTAGGGAGACATTCAACATTATCCCCCATGATAGAGGTACGGCTTTTGGGAGACTAGTATTAGAGTACACCATTAAGGGGTTTCAAGGTAACAGAGTCGATCTGATGTCCCACCCCGATGGAGTAAGCATAGGTCCTGCGCTCGCTCAGGCGCGCTTTGTTTCAAGTGATTCTAATTTTGTTTTGGTTGTTGAGAAACACGCAGTATTTATCCAGCTGATACGCGAAAAACTACACGAGCGGTTTGGAGCTTTATTGATTGAGACTGGCGGTCAAGCTAGTAGGGCTGCCAGGATACTTATAAGAAGACTCAATAAAGAGCTTGGATTGCCTGTGTATATACTAACTGATGCGGATCCTTGGGGGATGCATATAGCTCTTGTAATAATAAGCGGCTCAGCGAAATCAGCCCATATAAAAGATCTTGCGACACCATCTGCTAGGTGGTTGGGATTTTGGGCAACCGACATCGAAAGGTACAAGGTTCCCAGCTTAGTGCTTAATGATGTTGACTACAAGAGGTTGGAAGAGCTCAAAAAAGACCCAAGGTACAATGATAAATTTTTCAGAGCCCAAATAGAGTGGTTCATGAAGAAACGTAAAAAAGCTGAATTAGAAGCCTTTTCAAGTAAAAACACTACGATAGGGGTAACCTATTTAGCCAACACCTATTTACCTGAGAAATTGCGGGAGCTTGGTGCAACTTAAAATACGCTATCACATGAAGCTGATATCGTTTAAATTAATGTTTATCAATTTAACTCTTTGCGCATGAAAAGGCTTTATCTAGACGGTGGGTGATAGTTGCTTTGCTGAGTCTTAGCCCCGTGTCGTTGGTTGAGTGTGAGGGAGCTACTGCTCCGGATGCGGTTGTGCAATCTAAGACGTTGCATCTTCTCTTGAGGCTGAGCTCTGAATCTAGGTTAACCAGCGTCTATATTACTCATAATTTGGTATCATTCGGTGGTTATGAGTAGGGTTGCTGTGGTGCATGCTGGCAAAAATAGTTTGATTGCCTCAGCCTGCAAGCTGTTCGTGAGTTGCCTCTTCTCGTACACCCAGTTTCCAGATACTGTTGATGTGTTGCCTGCATGCCTTTCCTGTGAGGTGAAATTAATAGTGTTTTCCTCAGTTGCTCGATGCACACGCAAGCGCTCAAAAGGTTTATAAAACGTAGCAGTCTCAACTATTCTGCGCCGGCGTAGCTCAGTCTAGGTAGAGCGCTCGGCTGTTAAACTTTAGCAGAAACCGAGCGGTCCGAGGTTCGAATCCTCGCGCCGGCGCCTTTGCATGCGGTTGCTTAAATTCTGTGATGGTTCTAAAATGTTTTTACACATAGTTGTAGCTGTTTAGGTCGGTGCTAGTGGAGGATAATGTATAGTGTTACTATCTGGTTTGCCGTTTTGTGATACAGCGTAAGGTGATTTCTAAAGTATAAGTTGAAGCCTGAAGAAGGCCGCAGGCGGGATTTGAACCCGCGATCACCGGCTCCACAGGCCGGCGCGTTAGCCAGCTACGCCACTGCGGCCTTTTTGTTTTAACCGCAAAACTCTTATTTTGAACCGGTATAAAAAATGTTGGTTTAAGTGGGCCCGTAGCTCAGCTTGGTAGAGCGGCAGGCTCATAACCTAGCTGGGGGAGACCTGACGGTCAAGGGTTCAAATGACGGTGTCTGAAAATCCCTTCGGGCCCACTTAATTTGGTGGTGCGTATGGCTGCTGGTAAGGTTGTTGTGGTTGGAAAGGTTTATCCTAAATCGGTGGATACTGACAGGGCTAAGCTGCTCGATGAAGTAAAGCAGAAACTGCGGGGTGTGGCGGAGATAAAGAAGGCTGATGAGGAACCGATCGCTTTCGGTTTGGTGGCTTTAAGGTTGCATATGGTTGTGCCAGAGAACCTAGATGGTGGAACAGAAGTTATAGAGTCTTTAGTGTCATCGCTTGACTCGGTGAGTAATATCGAAATAGAATACGTCTATAGGTTATGATTCCTCGGCTGTTCGTCACGTAAGGTTTTTTTCCACCTTTTGAGAACATCTAATCTGGTGTAAGATTTGTCGGCTTCTGATAAAGGTGCCAGCCAACTGCCTCCTGGTGATGGCGCGGTCGTGCTCAGAGTGGCTGAGGCCAAGCAGAGGGATGTTGGTCGGAATAAAGTTAGAATAGATTCCGATATCATGGCTAAGCTTAATGTCGGTATTGGTGATGTGGTGGAAATAATTGGGAAGAGGCGTACAGTTGCCATAGTGTGGCCGGCCTACGTTGAAGACAAGGGAACTGATACTATTAGGATGGATGGCCTGATTAGGAAGAATTGTGGGGTGAGCATTGGCGACAAAGCCATCGTGCGTAAAATAACACCCAAGCCGGCTGTGTCCGTAAAACTGGCTCCTTCTTCCTACTCAATAACGGTAGATCCGCCGTTTATTTCCTATGTAAAAAAGAAACTCATCGATTATCCTCTTGTTGAGGGTGACACTGTGCTTATCCCCGTTTTGGGTCAGGCAATTTCCTTCACTGTTGTAACTGTAAGGCCAAGCGATGCGGTCATAGTTACGGAAAACACTCAGGTGACAATTCTGGATAAACCTGCGGAGGCTTCGGGTGTACCCCGTGTAACATATGAGGACATAGGTGGCATGAAAGAGATAATACCTAAAGTCAGAGAAATGATTGAGTTGCCACTTCGTCACCCGGAATTGTTTAAGAGGTTGGGTATAGAGCCTCCTAAAGGAGTCCTGCTTTATGGTCCTCCGGGCACTGGTAAGACTCTTCTCGCGAAGGCTGTAGCAAATGAAACCGATGCATACTTTGTTGCGATAAACGGTCCAGAGATAATGAGCAAGTTCTACGGTGAAAGTGAGCAGAAACTGAGGGAGGTTTTTGAGGATGCTAAGAAGCATGCTCCCGCCATTATCTTTATCGATGAGTTGGACGCTATAGCCCCGAAAAGGGAGGAAGTTACTGGTGAAGTTGAGCACAGAGTGGTCGCACAGCTACTCACCCTCATGGATGGTCTTGAAGCCAGAGGTGATGTGATAGTTATAGGTGCCACTAATAGGGCGAATGCGCTCGACCCAGCTCTTAGAAGGCCTGGTAGATTCGACAGGGAAATAGAAATAACGCTACCAGATAAACAGGGGAGATTAGAAATTCTTCAGATCCACACTAGGAACATGCCTTTAGAGAAGGATGTCGACCTTAAGCGTCTCGCCGACATGACCCACGGGTACACTGGTGCTGATCTTGCAGCGTTGGCTAGGGAGGCCGCTATGAAGGCTCTGAGAAGGTATCTTCCTAATATAAACATTGAACAAGAAAGTATACCGCCGGAAATCCTGGAAAAAATGACTGTTAATATGAATGACTTTCTGTCCGCATATAAAGAGGTTGTTCCCACAACTCTCAGGGAAGTTTATATTGAGACGCCGGAAATCCATTGGGACCAGATCGGTGGCCTAACCGATGTTCGAGAGCTACTTAAAGAAACAGTTGAGTGGCCTCTCAAATATCCAGACGTTTTCGAAAAGTTCGGCATAAAACCAACTAAAGGAGTCCTGCTTTATGGTCCTCCGGGCACTGGTAAGACTCTTCTCGCGAAGGCTGTAGCAACGGAGAGTGAAGCGAATTTTATAACCATTAAAGGACCAGAGATATTCAGTAAATGGTTGGGCGAGTCTGAAAAGGCAATAAGGGAGGCGTTTAGGAGGGCTAGGCAGTCTGCGCCGTGCATAGTTTTCCTAGATGAGTTGGACGCTATAGCCCCCATGAGGGGTGCTGGTTATGAAGATTCCGGTGCATCCGAAAGGGTTGTAACGCAACTTCTAACAGAGCTCGATGGTATAGAGAAGCTTGAGAACGTAGTTGTTATAGGCGCTACAAACAGGCCCGATATCCTCGACCCAGCGCTGTTAAGGCCTGGAAGGTTTGACCGACTGGTGTATGTTGCTCCCCCTAATGCTCAGGCTAGGTTTGAGATACTCAAGATATACACTAAGAAGATGCCACTTGCAGATGATGTAGACTTGTCGAGGTTGGCGAGCATAACTGAAGGCTACAGTGGTGCAGACCTCGAACTGCTTTGTAGAGAAGCTGCGCTGAGCGCTCTAAGGGAGGATATCAACTCTGTGACTGTGCGTTGGCGTCATTTCGAAGAAGCGTTGAAACTTGTTAGGGCTTCTATAACAGAAGATATGGTGAAGTACTATGTTAACTGGGGTGAAAAAGCTAGGCAGCTTAAGACAAGGGAACAGGTTCTAATGAACTACGCTTAAGGTGTTTAGATGGTGCCGCAGATACTTGAAACAGATAAGCCTGAAAGGCTGATATGTGACTATTTGTATGAGAAGAAGAAGCCTATTTCTTTTTCGGAGCTTTACGATCAGATTCTGCGCGATGACCCTAAGATGACTGAGCAGAGATTAAGGCACGCCGTTATGAGGCTTGAGCTTTTTGGATTGATTACGACTTATGAGCGGAAAGAAGGCGAGTTAGTGCTTGTACCAAAGGAGTAAAGGATGACTTATGGGGGTTGACTTAGGGGAGATAGTACCCCGCAAAGTGGTGGATCTAACAGAGTTGCCTAAATCTAAGGTGGCAGTGGACGCCTACAACGCTCTTTACCAGTTTTTAACCATAATAAGGCAGCCTGATGGTACCCCACTTCTCGATTCACACGGTCGTATAACAAGTCATCTACAGGGATTGTTTTACAGGACGATAAATTTGGTAGAGCTCGGTTTAAAACCGATTTATGTTTTCGATGGGGAGGTTCTTCCGTTAAAGAAGAGAGAGATTGAGCAGAGGGTTCAGAGGAAGGAAAAGGCTAAAATCGAAGCTTCTCAAGCCCTGCAGGAGGGACGCTATGATGTGGCTTACCGCAAATCAATGCAGGCTACATCGCTTACAAAGGAAATGGTGGCTCAGGCAAAACAACTACTTACATATATGGGCATACCTTTTGTGCAGGCTCCATACGAGGGCGAGGCTCAGGCAGCCAAACTAGTGATTGATGGCCAAGCTTATGCTTGTGCGAGTCAAGATTATGACGCATTATTATTCGGTGCTCCAAGGTTGATCAGGAACTTAACCATTAGTGGTAAAAGAAAGCTTCCTGGTAGAAACCAGTATGTCGAGGTAAAGCCTGAGATTATCTATTTGGATCAGGTTCTAAAAGACACGGGCCTTACTCGTCGTCAATTGGTGGAGGTAGGTATACTCATTGGCACGGATTATAACCCTGAAGGTTTTCCTGGTATAGGTCCAAAGACAGCGTTACAGCTAATAAAGAAGCACACTTCAATTTATGAAGCCTTAAAGGAAAGGGGGCTTGAGGCTGAGTTCGATGTGGAAGCTCTAATTAACGAGTTTCTACAACCTCGTGTAAACCAAACATATGAAATAAAGTGGGGCGATGTAGATGCCGACGGTGTGCGCAGTTTTCTCTGCCAAGAGCACGATTTTTCCCAAGAAAGAGTGGATGCAGCTCTCCAACGATATATAAGCGCCTTGGGTAAACCGGAGCAAAAATCGTTGGATAGCTGGTTTTCCGCCGCCTAAAACGGTTGTCCTCTCTCCCCCTTTCTCTTTAAAGGCACAAACGCCACCTCTAGAAGGCGTTCTTCAATGAATTCATCATCGGTTTTCTTAACCTTGATGAGCTGTTGTATCTGATTTTGCGGACCAAAGGGGAAAATGAGTATGCCTCCTGGCGCTAGCTGGGCGTAAAGTGGCTCGGGTTTTTCAGGCGTTGCGGCAGTAACGTATATTCTATCGAACGGTGAGAAATCTGGAAGACCGTTAAACCCATCACCTAAATAGGCGTGTATTGAGGTTAACCCTATCCTTTCAAAGTTTCTCTGCGCAATCCTGTATAGTCGTTCATCTATTTCTATCGTGTACACTTCTCCCCCGCCAAGTATTTCGAGGGCTTTACATGTCACCGCGGCGTGGTAACCAGACCCTGTACCAACTTCCAACACTTTAGCTCCCCCTCTTAGCTCTAGCTCTTCAAGCATGACTGCAACCATGTGGGGTGCGGATACAGTCTGACCGAACCCTATTGGAATTGGTTTGTCTGAATACGCCCTTGATGCTGCTTGGTTTACGAACTTCTCACGCGGAACTGCAAGCAGCGCCTTTTTGACGTGATCGCTTCTAATATACCCTTTTTTTGTAAGCCGCTCAACCATTTTCAGCCTTAAATAGGTGGGGTCCGTGGGTTTAAACAATGCGTTATTCCCTAGTATTCTATGGGAGGGGCCACAAAAACATAGTTGCTACTCATCGAACAACGCTCGAATTCACCAAGGAAACTTGGCTCACTACTCGGGGGAACTGCATACTTCTAGTTGACTGTAGCCTTGCGGCTGCGGACATACCAGAAAAAGTTAAAGCCGCTATTCGGAGTGCTTACACCCAAATAAAGTTCACTATACGAGTGGGTGAACTCATCGATGAAGTAGTAGGCTTCGGAGACCCAAATCTGAGCCTGACCGACAGCAGAAGCATGGTTATTAGGAAGAGTACTTATACGTCTCATCGCACGGTCGCCATACGTGCGAATAAGTCAGCGATTGATATAGATAGAGAGTTGGTGAAAAGGCTTAGCAAAGGTGAAGCAGCCAAAGTTGAGCTGCTCATAATTTGAGTCTGGCTAGTCAAGTTGCGTGTCGTATCGCTCTATAAGGAGTCTGGGGGCATATTCCAGCACCCTTGTCTTGGTCACTTTACCTTCCCTCTGTAGCCCTCTTAGGGTTGCAAGTATATCTTGCGTATAATCTTTCTTATCTCTGCGTTGGGCAAGATAGATGTGTAGTACAGAGTTTCTCTTACATAGTGTTATTGCTTTTTTAAGGTATGTTAGAGCGTTAAATGGGAGATTCATCAAAACCCTATCATATCTCTTTTCGGGTGAAACGTTTGCTGCATCACTGTTGTACGCATTGACCAATCTTTTCACCGCATTTATCTCGATGTTCTTTTTGAGGAGCGTGATGGAGTATGGGTTTATATCTACCGCGTCAACCACTGCCCCCGTATACTTGGCGATGGTTATACTGAATGGGCCAACACCGGCAAACAGATCTAAAACTTGTTCGCCGTTTTTAACCATCTCGGATACCCGCCTTCTCTCAGTAGCCAGCCTTGGATTAAAATATGTTCTTTTCACATCCACATAAAATTTTAACCCATTTTCTATGTGGATTGTTAAAGATCTATCAGGTCCAGCAAGTAGTTTAAGTGGAGGGATACGCTCCACTCCTTCGAGTATACCCACCTTAACATAAAAGGTTTTTAGGAAATTATAAATTGATTTGAGTCTGCGAATCTCATCAACGTATCTAACTCCTCTTTTCCCCTGTTTAAAAATACAGATATTTCCGATTACGTCGAATGGTAGTTTGGGTTGCGGTTTAACACGGTTTCTAAGCAACTTTACCTCCACCACCTCTAAACCCAAGGGGTTTGAAGTCGCAAAATCTTGTTTAACGGGTAAGAGTACCTCTCCTTGACCGGTTATTTTGGGCTGAAATTCGCCAGCGTAGAACCCATTTTCTTTAAGCCAAGACCGTAATGTCTCGGCTTCTTGTTTTGGAATCCGCACCGCGTAAACCATCTTCCTAAATACATCTCTTTGCAACTAAGCCTTAAAAACTACTAAAAGAAACACTCTTAGCCTATGCGCGAAGGAATATTTGAAGAAGGTCAAAGGGTGACCGTTCAAGGCCATTTAGAAGAAATAAGAGACCTCGGCGGTCTAAAATTCGTGATCTTAAGGGATATTAAAGGAAGAGTGCAGGTTGTCTTCAATAAGAAAACCGCCGCACAAGAGTTATTGGGTTTGATTGACTCTACAAGTAGGGAGTCTGTTGTCAGAGTAGTGGGAAGAGTAAAGAAAGACGCTAGAGCTCCACTAGGGTTCGAAATCGAACCAGAGAGTTTCGAGGTGTTATCAAAAGCTGAGACCCCCCTTCCGATTGATGTAGCAGGAAAGACAGAAACCAATCTCGACACACGTCTCGACTGGCGCTTCTTAGACCTTAGACGGCCTGAGGTTGCGGCTGTTTTTAAGATTCAGAGTAAGCTTGGCAAGGCTATACGCGAGTTTTTTGATAAAAATGGATTTTATGAAATACACACTAGTAAAATTGTTTCCCAGGCTACTGAGGGTGGCGCCAACGTGTTCCCCATATTCTATTTTAAAAGAACAGCGTATTTGGCGCAAAGCCCCCAGTTTTACAAGCAGATGATGATTGCCGCTGGCTTCGAAAAGGTGTGGGAGATTGGGCCTGTTTTCCGGGCGGAACCACATCATACTCCTAGACACTTATGTGAGTATACGAGTATCGACCTAGAAATGGGGTACATAAAGAATCACCTAGATGTAATCGACGTGGTGGAGGAGCTTATGGTTTACTCGCTTGACTATTTAAGACGAGAAGCTCAAGAGGAACTAGGTTTGTTGCAGAAAGAGATAAAAACGCCGAGTCGACCCTTCCCGCGTGTGACCATGCGTGAAGCTTACTCGATTCTATCTGGGCGAGGAATAAACGTTGAGTATGGGTTAGATTTGGACCCGACGGGCGAGAGAGAATTGGGTTTGGCAATAAAGGAGAAGTTTGGGCATGATTTTGTGTTCCTTACCGAGTTCCCGTGGCGGGTAGCCCAGTTCTACCACATGCGTAAGAGCGAAGAGCCAGAGTGGACTAATCGTGCAGACCTTCTTTTCAAAGGCCTTGAAATATGCACATTGGCCCAAAGAGAACACAGATATGATGTGTTGTTGTCGCAAGCAAAGGAAAAAGGATTAAACCCGAAGGATTTCGAATTCTATCTTAATTTCTTCAGATATGGAGTTCCACCGCACGGGGGAGGCGCTCTTGGTATAGAGAGGATAGTAATGCAGCTGTTAGACTTAAAAAACGTGAGGGAGGCCGTTCTTTTACCGCGAACACCTGAACGCCTCGTTCCATGATCACCACAAAACTTTATATCTTTCTATAGATAGTCTAATTAGTAGAGGTAGGAAGATGAGTTCAAAGAAGAAGAAAAAGCAGGGTGCTCCTATGTCGAGTGCTGGTCTAGTTAGATTCTATGAAGAATCAAATATAGGCCTCAAGCTCAAGCCTGCCTACATCGTAGGGATATCAGCAGTATTCACTGTTTTGGTCATCCTCGCAAGCCATATACCAATATAGAAGATTTTAGCCTCTACTAAGAGGATCTTTTAAGGATGCCTTGCTGAGAAAGATACCAGCTTTGAGCCTTTTTCAGTATATAGTTTTTCAGGAAGTCTATTCCCTGTAGTGTTATGTTCGACACACATATAATGTGTTCAGGAGGTATGGTAGTCAACTCATCTGCGTGGGTATAGACTTCGATAAACTCTAAATCGTCCAACACTCTTTTTAGTGAGCTGAGGACGGTTTTCTGATAGGTAACTGGGTACCCTGCTCTTTCTGTGGGGTCAACAAGAAAAATAGCTAGATCTGCTAAGTGCTTTAACGCCATAATAGCTCTGATTTCAACATTATTTCTCTCTTTTAGAGGGCGGTCGAGTAGGCCTGGTGTATCATAGATAATTGCGTGGGTTGAACCTTCTCTTAGTTCTCCGGCGTTTATCTCCTTGGTTGTAAAGGGGTATGAGCCTATTTTGATTTTCCGCGACGTTAAGTTTGATACAAGTGAAGATTTACCTACGTGAGGCGTTCCAACAACTACGACTTTAAAGACGGTTAGGTCTATGTTTGGTAAATTGCTGAGGAGCGTAGAGTGTGTCTTTATTCTTGTAAAAACTGGTTTCAGGCTCTTTATTATGGAACCGGCTCTACCAAGGAACTCCCTTCTTAGCTGGTTCGCGCTTAATGGATTTGCTTTAATCTTTTGTTCATATGTGTGTTTAAGTTTCTTGAGTAATGCCATTGAGTTGAGAACACTCTCTAGGTCAAGAACCAGCTGCCTATATCCTCCCTCATAGATTGAGTCGCACAGTGAAATATGGAACTCGTGAGCTGACTTAACCTGCCTGTACAGTATGGTAAATCTCCTCAGCTTATTTTCATAAAGTTGCGTAAAAACCGATATCTTAGTCTTCGAGACGCTCAGCGGATCACTGTGCTTAGGTAAATTTATTTTCGCTACCCTTCTAAAGATTGAATCTTCTAGAGCATCTAAATCTGGTGCTTCCCTTAGGCCGCTAAAAGGGTTTCGAACAATCATTCGGGAATCTTCCATCTTCTTGACTTCCATAATAAACCGCCACGATACCTTATCTCTACAACCCTATGGTAAGGAATATACTTTGCATTAATACCTAATCCTACCTTAAAGTAGTCTTTTGCTGTGCCTGTAACCTCTGAGGCCAACACTATTTCTAGGGTTAAGCCAGAACGCGTCCTGTTTACAAACACGATTTCGCCGTTACTTGGATCACCCCATAGTAGCTTGTTAATAGTATTCCTTATTTCCGAAGCCATAAATAAATTATTTAGAAATATAATAAAAGTCTTAAGACCTAACAATATTAAGCATCTTATACGTCAACCTCTAAAATGCTAAAGTGTAAAGATTAAAATTGTATCAGGATTAGTAATAATATGATTTGTGTGAAACTAATATGTTTGATGCGAGCTTAGTCGAATAGAATATTCTATGAGTGGTCACCAATCAGCTAATTCTGTTGTGGTTTTGGATACAGCGGCCATTCTATCGGGTTGCATCACACCAACTAATGATAACTATACAGTTAATGGTGTTTTACGTGAGCTAGAAAAGTTTGGAGTAGATTTTGCGTCAGCACCTTTTTCGCCGTTTGTAACAGTAATGGAGCCAAGTGAAGAGTATATCGCTTACGCTAGTATATCCGCGCAAAAGACGGGTGATTCTTTTTTGCTTTCAGAAACTGATTTATCTCTGGTAGGTTTGGCGCTCCAGTTGCGGAAGACGGATGGGAGGCCTGTTGAGTTGTTTACGGATGACTATGCGCTTACTAATGTGGCTAGATTTCTTGGTTTAAAGCACTCGTTTGTCGGTGTGCGTAAGGAAGTGTTTAATGTAATCGAGTGGATATGGTTTTGCCCAAGTTGTCATCGTGTTTATTTTAATGGGAAAAGGGTGTGTCCTGATTGCGGAACAAAGCTCAAGCGAAAACCAAGATGAGTGAGCGCATTTATCTATTACAGTTTGGGGACTTTAAGAATCTATCGAAGGCTGAGGCCTATGCCCTCGTTAACGCTGAAGCCTTAAAAATCGTGTATGAGGGTTTTAACTATTTGATTTTTGAGTCACCGAGGACTATTGACCCGTATTTTGGATCCATTCTACGTGTAGCTGAATACTATTCTAGCATTGAGGGTCTTATAGATGTACTTAGCGAAGACCTCGCTTACGCTGGGAAGAGTATACCTTGGAGTGTCTATGTTTTGGATGATAATATTGGGGTGGCTGAGAAATTAAGACATAAAATAGATTTCCTCATAAAGCAGTCTAATAAAAAATCCATCTACGTTAACTCGACGTCTGTTTTTTCAGAGAGGGGAGGAGTAAGCCTGACTAGAGCTATAAGGAAGAGGCTGGCGACTGATGGCTACGAGTTCATACTTGCGCGTTGGGGTACTGAGCTTGTAGCGTGGAGGACGATTAAGTATTTAGATCTTAGAGGCTTCAGGGAAAGAGACCTCAGCAGACCATATAAAAATCCTTTAATTAGCATGCCTCCTTGGCTTGCTAGGGTTATGATTAACCTAGCTTCACCATCCCCGGGTAGAAGACTCTTGGACCCCTTTTGCGGTACAGGTACGATCCTTATAGAAGCAGTTGATAGTGGGTTAGATGCCTATGGGGTTGATTTGGACCCTTCTAATGTTAATGGCGCTAGGGAAAATCTGAATTGGTTTCAAATCAAAAAAAGGAAGACAGCTGATTCGCATGTTGTCTTGGCTGATTCACGTCGTCTAACAGAACACTTTCCTGAATGCTACTTTGACGTGGCTGTAACAGAACCCCCCTTCGGTCCACCTCTCAAGGAGGCCGTGAGTCTTAGCGAAGCGCATGCAATAGCAGACGACCTCAGAGACCTCTATTCATCAGTTTTTTATAGTCTTTCAAAGGTACTACAAAACAGTGGTAAAGTGGTTTTTACCCTTCCTTCTTGGAGGCTAAAAACTGGTAGTCTGTATGAACTAAGAGTAGAAGAGATCCTTGAAAAAAGTGGGCTTAAGCTAAACAAACATATAGGCAACATCACTTTACCAATAAGATGGAGCAAGCCAGATAACATAATTCAGAGGTTGATCAACGTTGCAAGTAAGTCTTCCTACTAGAAATCCCTAAATCTCTGTGCGTCAATTAGAATAAGATTAGTTATGCCCTTACGCCCAGGAAGATGCTATAGGAGGATTGATACCCCTCCGTATACAAGGAAAGAGTATATACCCGGTGTTCCTAACTCGAAGATAACCAAATTTAATTTTGGCACGTCGAAAAACACCTTTGAATACAGGCTTGACCTTGTGGTAACACATCTAGGCCAGATTAGACATAATGCTTTGGAGTCGACGAGAATGGCTGTACACAAGATACTTTCATCTTTGGGTGAAGAAAATTACTACTTTAAAGTTAGAAAGTACCCTCACCAGGTGATCAGAGAGAACAAGATGATGGCTTTCGCGGGTGCAGATAGAATGCAGCAGGGTATGCGGCTATCCTTTGGAAAACCTATTGGTTTGGCTGTTCGGGTAAAAAAGGGGGATGTATTATTCACCGTTAATGTTGATGAAAAGTTCCTTCCACATGTCAAGGAAGCCTTCAGGATTGCTCAAGCAAAGCTGCCGTTAGAAACCGTTGTACTCGTTTCAAAGGTTAAAGATGGCGTGCATGCAAGTGAGTCTAGCTGAAAGCCCTTATGACTTTGAATTGGATAGGGTAATCGATTGGGTTAGGCGGAATAATTTTAAGAAGGTTTTGCTTCAGTCGGCTCCAGGTTTGATACGCTATCTGCCTGAGATAGGTGGTTACATTAAGCAGATGACTGGTGCGGATACGATAGTGGATGGTAGGGGGAGGTTCGGTGCCTGCGACGTGTATACTAATCTGACTGGTTTTGAAGCTGTTGTTCACTTTGGACACACAGGCTTCATCAATACCAGCTATCCGATCCTTTATATCCCCGCATTCTCCAATATTGATGCTTCAAAACTGTTCCTTAAGATACTTGACGCTTTGTCAAATATGGAAAAAGTCGGATTGTCAGCGTCTGTACAACACATCAAGACTATCCCATCACTGTATGAGTACTTGGCGAGGAATGGTAAAAAACCCTTTATGGGTCAACCGGGTAAACGGTGTTTGTATCCAGGTCAAGTGGTAGGGTGCGACTATTTATCAGCGATTAGAATTGACTCAAAAGTAGATTGTCATGTAATAATTGCGGGTGGAGAGTTCCACGCTATCGGTTTGGCTCTTTCCGTATTTAAACCCGTTCTACATGTCGAGCCATATGCTGGAAGCGTGGAATGGGTTTCTAAATCGAAGGTTGATAGGGTTAATAGGGTTCGGGGTTTCGCAGCGTTAACTTTGCAATCGGCGAAAAAAGTGGCATTGGTTGATATCAGCTTACCTGGCCAACATACTTCCTCATTAATAGAAAAACTCGAAGTCTTCTTAAGACATGTGAAGCCCTCCTCGCAAGTAAATTCTTTTACTACAGAGTTGCTGACCGACCAATTCTTACTGGGATTGAAGGAACTTGGATATGAAGTTGTTGTTACGGCTGGTTGCACAAGGTTTGCTACCGATGATTTTGATAGGTCGCCAATACCCATATTTGAGGCAAGGGAGGTCTACGGACTTTATTTGAAAGGTTTAAACGTGGATAAGGGAGTGTTTATCTTACAGTGAGCGAGATCGTTTTACCAGGTGATGCTGTGGGAGTTGTTGAGGAATATCTTGGTGAAGGGTTTGTTTATGAGTATAACGGCGTGTTAAGGGCGGCTACAGTTGGCTTTGTGCAGCGCGATGCTTCAAAGCATCTACTAAAGGTTGTGAGAACTGGTCGGACACCCAACGTTCCAACCAAGGGTGATGTTGTCTATGGGGTTGTGAGTGACGCCAAACCCAAAATGGTTGTCGTGGACATTGTTTCTATGGATAAAAAGGTCTTCCAACCTCCTTTTACGGCTCTTTTGCCAATCTCGATGATAAGCACAGAACGTGTGGAGTCAGCTGATTCGCTATATACTGAATCGGACATAGTGATCGCCAAAGTCGAAAGTACAAGTTCTCCATTCATACTCTCGACCAAGGGGTCCGAATTTGGGGTCATACTCGCCAGATGTAGAAATTGTGGTAGCATGCTTGAGAGCGATACCAAGATACTCATCTGTCCCAACTGTGGGGCTAAGGATAGAAGAAAGTTAAGCTCAAATTATATTTTAAAGAGACATGGTGGAGTAAGTAAAAGCGGTGAAAGCTTTGGAAATAATAGAAAAGATTCTTAACCAGAATTCCTCTGAGTTTGTTTTTAAAGGTGAGGATCACACTCTTGCCAACATCCTTTGCGCTGAATTAAGGAAGGTGCAAGGTGTGCTACATAGTGGCTATAGAATTCCGCACCCTCTAAGTAATGAGGTCATAGTGTACGTGCAGACGGATGGCTCTATTAGCCCCAAGCAAGCTGTTAAGGTGGCGTCAGATAAATTGGTTGGTGCGTTGTCAGAACTTATGAACTTGGTTAACATCCATGTCAACTAAACCCATATTCCTCGATAAAAAATATACCGTGGTCGGTGATGCGGTGCTCAACGCTGCGGCCACTCTTAGTACCGTTGCGGTGGGGCATCCAAAAAGTATAAGAGTTAAGAACAGGGTTCTTTCGCAAGCCTTTAAACGATTAGACATAGCTAAGCCACCCCATCATGATTCCCATGTATTGGCTGAAATGTATGAGGGTTTGGTAGGCTTCGCCTATTTGGATCTAGGGATATCATTTGAGAGTTTAACAAGCAACTTACTTGAGCAGATAAAAAATGGACATAAGGAAGAGGAAGTGTACACCGAGTTTTTAAAAACGCTTTTCGAAGAAGTAAAAAGGAAGGTGTAGTATCACTTTGAAATTTTGCCCACATTGTGGCGGCGTATTGAGAACTCAGAGAAAGGCGGATTCTTTAGTGCAATTGTGTCCGAAATGTGGCTACCAAGAGTCTGTAGGTAAAAGGAATATGAGTTCATCTCGTAGGACAGAAAAGGTGAAGATGGATCAGCCAATGATAGTTGAGCATGAAGGTGCAAACTCGACGTCGTTGCCAAAGACAAAAGTCGTTTGTCCCAAGTGCGGGAATAATGAAGCATATTGGTGGATGCAGCAAACTAGGTCCGCTGATGAGGCAACCACTAGGTTCTTTAGATGCACCAAGTGTGGCCACGTATGGCGGGAATATGATTAATCTGTAGAAAACGCTTTTAAAGGACTAATTCACCAAACATGTTGAGTTTAGGGTTTTTGGACGACTTCTCACCAAAAAAGTCTATATATCAGTTGGTTCAACTTGTTTAGGGATTGTATTGATAGAAGCAGTCTTTCCGCAAGCAAAAGAATGGGGAGCTCTTTTCTCCAGTGTTTCAAAGATTGTCGATGAGATATCTGTCTCATTCAAGAAAGAAGGCGTATCAGCAAGGGCAATGGATAATGCACACCTCTCAATGGTAGATTTCTATATACCGAAGAATGCCTTTGAAACGTATACCGTTATAGAAGAAGCCAATCTGGGCATTAAACTTGATGACTTAAATAGTGTTCTAAAGCGAGCAACAAAGAATGATAAGCTCAGGCTTTCATTTGATCCCAGCGAAAACAGTTTGGTACTAGCTTTTATAAGTCAAATAAAACGTGAATTTGTTGTTAATTTAATAGAATTAGGCTCCAATACGCCACCTATGCCAAACCTTTCATACGAGGTGACTGCAATAGCAGACCCAACCGCCCTGAAGGAGGCTGTAAAGGATGTGGGTGTTGTTAGCGACTTTGCCACGTTTGAAGCCGAACCAAACGCTTTATATATAAAATCAAAAAGCAGTCGTGGTAGCGTTTCATTAGAGTTTACAAAAGAGAGTGGATACTTGCTTGATTATCAGGTTAAATCAGATAAAAAGAAAATTCGTGCCTCTTACGGCATCAAATACTTGGAGTACATAACTAGTGTCGACGAAGCGGTTTCAGTGTCGATAAGCTTTTCAAACAGCGCCCCATTAAAGCTAGAATATCAAATTCCGGGCGACATAAAGCTCTCGTTCTTATTAGCGCCTCGCGCCGACGATGAATAAAATGTTTATATACATTGTTGTGTGTGCATGACACTTAATTTTTTTAAAGTTTCCAAAAATATCGCCCTTTAGACCCAAAATTCGTGTTCGAGTCATAATAGAGTTAAGGGCGAATTTGGACCTAGCCTTTAGGGCGGGGTAACTCACAAAAACACTAAATACATATTATATATTTAGGCGCTAAAACAATGTGTGTTAACACTGAGAGCGACAGCCGGGAGGCGTTATGGCTTTGATTTTAATCTTGTGCGCCAGGTTTTAGAGCAGTGTTTGGATGCACATTGAGTGGTTTATGAGTCCAGCGAGTTGCGACAACGCTCCCCACAACCCTCAGGGTTGTAAGAGGAAAAATGTATATCAATTACGCATACAATGTCCGATCACACGGTCAAACTCCTCGGATGGCCATCTTGTTATACTTAGTCAGACCTTAAAGGGCAAGTAACTTCATTCAGTATTAACATCCAAGGTTCACCGCATCTATTCACACTGTATATGAGGTCATTTACTCTCTTAGATATGGAGCGCAAGAACCTCTTTATGTCCCATGTTAAGGTCTCGAAGTCCGTGTAGATTTTTGAGTAAAGCTTTTTCTTGAGGACTGCCCAAGGTCCCTCAGCTGTGCTCTTGTCTGGGGAGTAAGGCGGAAGGTAGATAAACTCCACGTTATTTTTCTCAAGGAATTCCCTTACTTCGTTACCGTGAATTCTAGTATTATCCATTATTATCACGATCTTCTCGTCCTTTACCACCTTTCCCAAGTAAAGTATGATATCTTTTGAGTTAAGTGAAGGCTTCTTATAGGTTGAATAGGAGAAAGTTATTCCATCTTTACTAATAGTTATCCCTCCCACTACTGCAAACCTCTTCCTCTTTGGATTAACCTTTATTCCTCCTCCGACATTCATCCAACCTTTACCCTTGTTTATTTAGGACACGTACGACTCGTCGAAGACGTGTATCTTGTACCCTTCCCTTTTTTAAAACCTCTCCCCCTTGTTCCTTTATCCATCCTTCTACGGCTTTTTCATCTCTAACGTAGGTCCTCTTGCCCTTCTTGTACTTGAAGCCCAATTCCTTAAGTATGGGACTTAAACTCCTCGGGTTATATTTTATCCCAAATTCCTTCCCAAGTATGTACGCTATGAGCTTCAAGGTCCAGAAGTCATAGTTTAACCCGAAATCTCTAGGGGTCTTATCCAAGATTTGGGGGAGCTTTTCCTTGTCCTTCAGCTTCGTAGATCCCTTCCTAGGCTTAGCGCTCAAATCTTCCCTCCTCAACCACTTGTACATGGTGAAGATGGAAACATAAAATTTTTTATAATCATATGATCAATAATTGCATGAGTAATTTGAAATATGAAAAATATCTTAAAAATTCTAACTCAAAGGAATTCATTGTAGTGATAACATACCTACCTCTAAGAAGGAGATATACTATTCAGTTTCTACTGTTAACAAGGAAGATTATTAACAAACTAACGATCAGTTCGGTAGTTTCTTTTGGGCTCTATGCTAACTTCATTAGATCGTATTATGTTACTGTATCTGTTTGGGAAAGTAAAGATTCTATGCACGACTTTATTAATACTTTACCACATTCTACAGCAATGAAAAATTTTGATAAATGGAAAAGCAATGATGGAAAATTCGTACAATATCAATCAATATCCTCGATTATAGATTGGGAAAAGATACAACAAGAGTTAAAAATAGATATATGATTTTCATTTTTTCAAGATTAGTTTTTAAATCTTACAATTTATCTAAGTCTTTTATCTCTATTAATTTCTTCTATAACCTCAATTACACTCTTTGGCACCAGCTTCTTCCATCTACTATCGTTTTCAATAACCTTCTAATATATATTAGTTAACTAAAAAGAAAATTTAAGTGCGGCATTTCGTTAGTTATTGAAAGCTTGTATTCCAAGTTCCTACTCACTCTATTCCCATACAATTTTAGTGCACAAGATACTTATATGTTTATTATAGAGTTGGTTTAAATTCAATTTGATTTCAGATCCAGTTAGTGTGCCAAAAGTCACTATTTTGTCCTTAACTCCTACTACTGAGATAACACGCTAGGCCACACTTAACGGTGCGGGCATGGTGCTTCAGGTTCTAATCTGGACAACACCACGGCTCACAGCCCACTAACCGTAAACTTTGTCTGCTAACACATTGCTCACATAAGACTAAAGGCTTATCAGAGGCGTCCCTGAACACGGTCAGTGCTTATCCAAACAGTGCCGAGGTTTTACGTATTAACCTTTAAAACAGCCTTACACTAAAGTTATTACAGTGCAAGCTGGATTAAATAGGTTGACGTGTGATTTCCTAATGGTCTTGATTGTCTTCTCTTGTAAACCTATGCAGTGGTTCGAAAGTTCTAATTTTTTACGGTTAAGGTGCATTGTCAAAGGCATATTTCCATGTTATTATCAACCCTGGTGAGTGTGGTGATGGTTACGGATATGCGTCGTGAGGAAACATTAAAATCGATTTTGAGTGAATATTATAGATATAATCGCTCAAAAATATATAGACCAAACAGCATAGACGGTCGAGAATTTGGGTTTAATTTCTTCGGGGGGTCTTTCAAGAGGCATATTGGCTTCAAAGTTTTTGAAGAATACGTAAACTATGTACAACGCATGGTGCCAAAAGATGTCTATTATAGTATAGCCACCTACCAAGAACCTACACGCCCTATGAATGAAAAAGGGTGGGTTAACGCGGAACTACCATTCGATTTGGATGCCGAGCAATTATTGAAGACAAGAGATGAGTTGATAAAATCTGGGTGGATATCTCAGAGTGTATATGAACAAATAAAGCAGCGATTCCTATATTTGTTAGAAGATTTTATTGAGGCAGATTTTGGGCTTGACGAAAAGGACTATATGCTTGTCTTTTCAGGCGGCAGGGGTTACCATATTAGAGTTTTGGTTGAACCATACATCAACCTTGATCAGAAACTGAGGAGGCAGATCGTAGAGTATGTGTCAATAGGGTATAAGCCGAGTGTCCCTATCAAAGCAAACGTCTTTCAACCCTTCCCACATGATTATGGATGGAGTAGGAAATTGTTTGAGCATATAAGGGTTATGGAGCAGTCCCAACTCGAAGAGCTTGGCTTATCATCTGACCTGACAGCGAAAAGGGTGATATCCGCGTGTAGAAAGGCTAAAAACCCTTCGGGTGTGCGCTTAAATAAGTCTGAGTTTACTTCTATGGAGAAGTTACTCGATTTTGTTTTGGGAAGTTATACTGTTGCTGTAGATGAAAGGGTCACTGTGGACATAAATAGGCTTCTGAGAGCCCCAGGTACTGTTCATGGTGGGTCTGGGCTTGTGTGTAAAGCAATCACAAAGAATGACTTGGAGGGCTTTGATCCTTTTAGACATGCTTCAATGGAGAATGTTTCGAGGAAAAGGGTCCACGTCAAGAGGGTACCTTTTGAAGTGGTTATTAACGACGAGTCCGTGTCACCTGAGCTAAATGGCAAAGAAGTTGAATTAAATAGTGCTCTTGCATATTATGTTGTTGTCCGTGGAGGAGGAGATTTCGTAGATGAAGCCGTATGAGGTATTCGAATACATATCAAATATAGTGAGGTTGGAGTTCGAAACGGAGACTCTTCAAAAACTCGATGATGAGTTTTATAATAATGTGTTCAGCACAGTTATTGATAATAATGACGAATTGGCTAAATATTTTTTGAATCTCCTCTCTGAGCAACTGGTCCTGCTTTTCGCTATAAGGCTTACCAAAGTTATTAACGGGGCAGAAAGTAAGTTTGCGACTAAGAAGGAAAGATACGTTTTCCATAAATACGGCGAGTTTAGAAGAGCCCTGAAGACGCTCGTTGCTACTCTGCGACAACCATCTGCTAGTGAAAGAGGTTCTAACAAAATGCTGGTTTTATTCAACACCCAATTGGAGCCTTTTGTGGATTCGGAGTTGAACTCACTGGGCCCCTTTGAAAAGAGTGATATGGCTTATATACCAGAGGAAGACGCATTAGTCTTGTCAAGGTACGGAATAGTTGATGTGTTATTAGGGGAGTGACAGCTTGAAGATACCGAAATCGATTAATACCTTCTGTCCTAGGTGTAGAACTCACACCGTTCATCATGTGAGCTTGTACAAAGCGGGCAGAAGGAGAGCATTGGCGTGGGGAGAACAGCGTCACGCTATGGAGAATAGGGGGTACGGAGGCTCGAAAAAACCTATTCAGCGAAGGCTCGCAAAGGTTACTAAGAAGGTCACTATTAAACTTAGATGTGAGAAATGCGGCTATACCCTCCATCGAAAAGGTATAAGACTAAAGAAGGCTGAAATTACACAGTGATTAAAGATGCCTCATAAAGACCTTGTTCCCAAACCCCATTCTCGGTTTTACGATGTGAAGTGCAAAGAGTGTGGTAATACTCAGACGATTTTCTCACATGCTGCGATGGAAGTAAAGTGTCTGATATGCGGCGCTGTACTGGCCAAGCCTACCGGTGGAAAAGCCGAAATTACAGCTGAAATAATATCAGAACACTAGGCCATTGCCTTACTTCAGCGACGCAAAGTAAATTGTGCCAATGATTGTGATTAAGAGCGATATTATACCGAGCGTTGCAAGGGCAGCCGCGTAACGCTTCTCTCCGATCGTGTTTGCGGCTCTAAACAAGGCTATAAAACCCACTGTTGCAAACACGAGTAACGCTCCCATTATGTAGGTTTCCGCTTGGAACTGATAACTTGGTGTGGGTGCCACAACAATGATTCCACCGTTTGGACTACCCCCTTCTGGGGGTACCTTCTGAACCATGTCGAAAAGGGTTCCACCTAAAAGGGCGATAATAAAGATTACAACCAAGTACTCAAAAATCGATGACAGTATTTGACCCGCTTTATCGTAAAAATCGGAGATCTTTTTTAAAAAGCTCATTTCGTTAATCGATTTTTAGAGTTTATTCTTAAATTTAAGCTTACCTCTGGCTTGAGGAAGGATGCATAGCTATGGACCATGATCAGGTTTAACGTATACTTAACCGTGAAATAGGGATAGTATTCGTTTTTTACCTTGAACAAATCGGCTGGCGCTACCGTTGTTTTTATAATCAGCAAAATCAAATTCAAGATCCTGATATGAGGAATATCTCTCTTATCTAAGGATACAACTTATTCTCGTACGTAGTAATAGTGGGGGCGGCATTCTTAAGTTTTGTCAGATTTGTTTAACCATTTATCGTATGCTGTTTTTAGCTTTAGTTTTAAGTATTTGTCATCTGGTGAAAACTTCGGTGGATGTGCTGGTTTTGTGCTCTGTGAACACTTGGGACATTTGGTTCTCAAAGTATAAATACCGCATACGTCACACTTTCTTAGCATCGACTTCATAGGTGTGATTAATATCTAATACTATTTTAGGCTTATTGGGAAGCCATATTTATATAATTATTTTGGCACTTAAACCGGAAAATGTTCAGGAATTTTTAGTGGTGAGTAGTATCGTTTAGCTGTTAGCACACAGTTAGGTGGAGTCTAGTGTGAGTTTGAGACCCAACCTTGCGGCGATATCTTTTAGTTTTACAGGTATTTCCTTAAGTAGAGTATTGATTGATTTAGGTTTTTCAGAGACTATCTCACAGGCGTATCTAGGGGCAGCAACGACGTACACCCTGTTTCTAACATTTTTAGAGTTAAGGAAGTTTTCTAGCTCTATTAATGCATCCCTGATCAGGTTGGCGCCACCTTTCTTCGAGGTTTGGAGTTGGAATTCAAGCTTACCCGAATATTCTTTAACCTTAACTATGCGTTTGGCATATTCTGCTAGTTTTTGGGCGATAGAGCTATCCATACCTAAGCTTTCTAAAGCGTTCGGTCCTTCTGAGGCGGCTCTTTCTAACACACCTAGCGGGTCTGGGTTAGACATAAGAATGGTTAGAATCTTGTTTGCTTCTTCGCTTTGTAGTTTAAGCTCGTTGGAAAATTCTTCCATTATCTTGGAGAACTTACGCCTCCTTTTCCACGCCTTTAGCATAGCATTTCTCTCTGAAGGTGTCACCCTTTTTAGTGATAGGTCTATCTGCCCCTTTTGCGGATTGACCCGTATAGCTCTCAGCACAACTCTTTGTCCCGGATTTATGAATCTTCTAATATCTGTAACCCATCCTTGGCTTATTTCGGATATTGGTAAGTAGCCTTTTTTGCCACCATGGCTTTCAAGTTTGACATACGCTCCATGGTCAAGTATTTCTGTCACTACTGCTATAACTAATTCGTCCTGAGACGGCCACTCCGATCCAAGTGTAACTGACACATTATACTATAGATTCGACTAAAAAATAAGTGTATGCTAGGCTGAATTTTTAGTGTTTAAAGCCGGTGTAGATTCGGCAACACGTCGGGTCTACCAAGGTGTCTGTTTAAGATGTAGAAAGTATGCGCCTATGTTGGTAGCTAAGTGGAGAAGTGGTATAATGTACAAGGAAGTGAGAACCATTTGTAGTTGTAAAGTGGGTGGTACGAGGTCACCGAAAACCGTGAAATCGTGTTGAGCCACGTAGTTAAAAACTCCTGAAACAAAATATGCGCCTAACACAAAGTCGAGTTGGTCTAATAATGGCGCTGGATAACCCCTTGGTAGACCGAGTCTTCTCTTAATGAAGGCGCCGACTAAGTCGCCTGCCAGTGCACCGACAGAAAGCGAGATGCCTATTAGTAGCTGGCTTAGAGTAGAACTAAACGCGTATTCACCGAAGCTTATAAGTGTTCCTCCAAAGACGCCGAACAAAAAGCCCTCGATGGTTTTACCATCACCAAATATTCTCTTCCCATCGTGTAGATTTAAACCGTGGTCTATCGGATGACCCCTCCTTATGAAGACTGGTGCAGCATTTGCAACCATGGCTGGTAGTAGATAGTATATGGTATTTAGAATAATTATCAGAATATTCAGTTGTTCTCACCGATGTGAAAACCAACTTTATCTATTGTATAAGAGTAGCTTTTGGGTCTTAACTCATTACTCCGTAACACCGCTCTATAGGAGCCTTGATAGCTTCTTTGCTTGATAAATTCGACCGTTATATCGGAAAAATAGTCAAGCACCTTGCTTGCTAGAACTCTTCCGCCTTGCTGAGTGTCCGCCGTATATATAGTTGTGAAACCAACACTCTCACGCAGACTATGAATTTCTGCGAGCATGTTTGAAAGCAACCTACTTCTGTAAACCGCAAGTTCTATGTTTTCCATAACATAGCTCCCATAGCCCCAAATTACTTCGTCAAAGATAAAGATTGATGGTCTGGTTGCTTCGATTAGTTTAGGTATTCTGGGCTCAACGTTTCTATTTGTTGGTCTGACAAAGATAACGTTATCTAATATTTTTATTGGTAACCTATGGTTTTCAATTAGGTTCTCGGCGAGTTTAAACGATAAATCACTTTGTGTTATCAGGTATAAACTCCTCCAATCTTTCAACGCGAAGCTGATCGCGGCTAGCATGCAGAAGAGTGTTTTACCCGTTCCTCTTGGGCCTACTATTAGATAGGTTGTATTTTTTTCAAGCCTCCCGAAGTTTAACTGGCTCATGGGGTCAAGTGTTCCATGAATCATGTGGTGCTTTCATACCTCCAATAGTCTCATCAACTGTTCAAAATCTGCTGAGCGCCATATATAGCTTTGGAACCAAGACGGTAGACTTTTTAAAACGTGACGGTATTCGAATCTCCGATCCATTAGTATTCCAATGCCTCTATCATTCGGTCCCCTTATCACCCTTCCTATCGCTTGAACAGCCTTTTGCGTTGCCCAACTTATATAGGCTGGCTCATCGGGGTTTGAGATGCCCAGTCCCCTATACATTTTTTCACGTGTCATAAGCAGTGATTTTGGAAATGGTAGGGCTAAACCAACTACGAGCACCATATCTAGCCCACCTGGTATTTCGGATCCCTCCCCCTCCCGCCCTCCTTGAACGCTTAGCATTGCTCTATTTCCGTAATGGTTAAGTTCAACGAGACTAGCTGAATGCACTATAAAAGGAATAGTTGGATATCTTTCAGCGATAGTCCCAGCTATCTTATTTAAGTATTCATAGGAAGGAAAGTACACACCAAGGTTTCCAGTTTTGCCCAGCAGTCTGAATATTCGTTCACACACCTTTATGTAGTTTTGGGGTGTCCTCTCCTTGTATCTTGTACTGAAATCATTGAGTATGAATACTTTTAGCTGGTCTTTGGTATAAGGTGCTGGTAGTTTTTCGACGTACAGCGGCGTGTCATGAACTATCCTTTTATATGTTTCGATTGATCCCGGTGTTGCGGAAACCAAGACACCACCGTGGAACGCCCTAAACCTCTGATTCAGATATTCTTCGGGGTATCCGAGGTATCCTTCGCATTGTTTTTGGTGTATAAACAGTCTCTCATAATTTGCCTCCCATAGGAGTTTTATCTGGCTATATTCATTTATAATTTTCCATAATAAATAATTATTTTTTGAATTAATCAGTGCCTTTATTTCTTGTTCTGTGTCTTTAAGAAAGCTTTCCTCGTCTCCTAATTTCTCTAAAAGTTTTTTCTTAGACCACCTTGTTCTGCTCATCAATGTTTGAAGTACTCTTTTGCATATTGGAGATTCGAAGTCTAACGTAAAACTAAACACGCTTACACCGCTGTGTATGAGGTTGTGACACTCATCAACAAGCAAAAAAGTGTTGTCAACAAATCTAGAAATTTTCTTCCAGCTATTGTCGTAGAGTAAGTACGCTTGTGTTGCGAGTATTATCTGAGCGTTATTAACACTCTGCCAAGCCGCCTCATATGCGCACACCCCTTTAGCACGTGATTCTCTCACCAGCTCATCAGCATCGAACAACCATGGTAAGTAATCTGCACTAGGCCTGCCATAGGCACAAGAAAATCTAAGACTCTTTATGCGACATATGGTTCTAGGGGTAGCAGAATTATCAGAGCAGCATAGTGCGTTATGGCTTCCTATAACCACTGCTTTTATATCCGCATCAATCTTTTTGAGCTCGTTTATAACCCTTGAAATCTGCTTATATGTCATACAGAAGATGGTCGTTCTCACACCTTGCTTAGCCAAAAGAGCCGCAGCAGTTGCTAGACACGTAGTCTTCCCAACACCATTTGCCGCCTCAATAAGTGAATATATACGTCGTTCATGTGTTCTAAATATTACATCTAGTATCCTTATCTGGGTTTTTGTTGGAGTATACGGTAGACGCGTATAAACCTGCTCTATTTCCAATTCGAATTAGATTTCATATGGGTTTAATATGACACTTTCTCGGATATCAGTTCTGGCGTAAAGATTGACTTTGTGGCTGTTGCAACAGTCTCTCTTTGGTTCGCAAAAGTATAGACTCTTAATACAACCATGTACTGACTTAATGCATTTGTAAGAGGAGAAATGTGAGAAGCGTCGTATTCACTCTTGGTTTTTTCATCATAAACAAGTAGACCGAAACCGTCTTTGACTATGTTGTTTAAAGGTATTGTGGGGAGGGTTGGTGTATCTATAAAGACTGTTTCGGGGTCCACCTTTGCCTTCTCGGCGATGGAATCCACTAGTGCGTAGAGTACTTTTTCATTGTTGAATATTCTGCTTTGGGGATCAATTTCGTGCCTTACAACCTCATAACACGATTTGAGTAGCTGTCTGCTGTTTAACATCTTAAATAGGCGAAGTGCGTTTTTATTCAGTTTCTCGCTTCTTACTAGCTCCTGAAGCTTGGACCACACATAACCATCATCGAGTTTAAGATATTCATCCACGCTCATACCCTGGTGAATCCCAAGGTCGACTGCAGTGTGTCTTAGGATTCTATCGAACATTATTTCAGCGGCCCTTACAGTCCTGTGATAATAGACTGCTTTGAACATCTCGTAGCGCGCAATAATGAATTGCTCTAGGGCGTAAAGTGCATTCATATTTATGGCCACACCGTCTGACTTAACCAATAACCCCTCGATTAGTCTTCTATGGTCGACTTTTCCGTATGGGACACCTGTGAAGTATGAGTCACGGTTCAAAAAATCCATCTTATCAACATCCACCTGCCCAGCGATTATTTTGGTCAAATACTCTTGGCCACCACTATATGGCTTCCTACCCACCGCAAACTCCGATAAAGACTTTTTGTTAAAGCCTAACGACTCTAACACATCACCCAAAACACTCTCGTTGACTAGCTTAATAGTCATGTCCTCGTGGGTGAAACCCGTTGTTTGCTGTAAGACATTCTCTGAAGAGTGTGAAAAGGGGCCGTGACCCAAATCATGTAGCAGAGCTGCCATCCTTAAAATCTGCTGTGTGTCGCCATCTATCAATCCTAGGTTTAGCAATCTTTCTCCAGCAAGACCGGCTAGATGCATTGCGCCGACAGAATGTGTATACCTGGTGTGTGTAGCTGAGGGGTAAACATAGAAACCCATACCAAGCTGTCTTAGCCTATGCAGGCGTTGAAATGGCTCGGTGTCTATCACCGCTTTTTCGCTGTCAGTAAAAGGAATATAACCGTGGATTGGATCCATGATCTCACTATAGAAAAGCATATTCACAACCCAAGTTATCATGGTTTAAGTCATACAAAAAATTAGTGGGTGTTGGGTTGTGTTGATTGTTTTTGAAGGTATTGATGGGTCTGGAAAGACCACTCAGGCTAAGATCCTTGCAAGACGTTTGAATAATCAGGGCTTAAAGGCGAGCTACTCTAAGGAGCCTACAGAGGGTGTTATTGGTAGGTTTATAAGGCAAGAAGTACTCACTAATGGGCAAATAACCGACCCACGCGCAGTTGCGCTACTCTACGCAGCTGATAGGGCAACCCATTTAAACAGCGTTGTTTTTTCAGATGATGTGATTAACATATTCGATAGATTTTACTATTCATCTGTGGCATATCAGGGGGCGCTCGGCGTCCCTATTGATTATATATTAATGGTAAATTCCTTCGCGCCGAAACCCGACTTAGTGTTCCTAATGGATATAGACCCGGCACTAGGCTTAAAACGATTAAATCGTTTTGACCGCTTCGAGAATATTGAAACGCTCATAAAGGTCAGAGAGATCTATTTGAACCTTGCTAAACGGTACGGTATGTTTGTTATTGATGCTACCAAGAGCGTTGAAGAAATCTCAAATAAAATAATGGGGATCGTGGAGGAGACTAGGTCTGTCGCTAAAGGCAGATGACTTACCAAGTAATATAAACGTTGAAAACATAGAGGTGCGTGACTATCAGGTCGGGTTATACAAAGAATCACTCAAAGGGAATTCGCTAATTGTGCTACCAACCGGCCTTGGAAAAACTCTGATCGCCGTACTGATAGCAGCCCATAAGCTCGAGGAAAGCGCTTTATGTAAGATTGTTGCTATGGCGCCTACTAAGCCTCTCGTAAATCAGCTTCTAAATAGCTTCAAACGCTCCATACAGCTGGAGAAGGGGTTAATCGCAAGTCTTACCGGAGATGACCCCCCAGAAAAGCGTGTTGAGATTTGGAGAAGCTCACGTATAATAGTGTCTACTCCTCAAGTAATAAAAAACGACATCTTAGCCTCCAGGTATTCTTTGAAAGAAGTTTGCCTCATAGTATTCGATGAGGCACACCGTGCAACTGGTGATTACCCTTATGTTTACATAGCTAAAAAGTATTTAGAGGAAAACCCGAACGGTCATATAATTGGGCTGACAGCTAGTCCCGGTTACTCAGATGAGCAAATACGTGAACTCCGCGCGAATCTCGGCGTCACGCTTGTTCACTTTAAGGATAGAGATGACCCTGAGGTGAGAAAGTATGTTCAAAAGGTTAACGAAGAAACGTTGATGATAGAACCTCCTGTAGAGTTTACATCTGTAGTCAAGTATTTTAACATACTCCTCGAGAAGTTTGTAAAACCCCTGAAGGAGGCATCTTTAATTAGCTACAAGGATGCTCGAACATTATCCTTAAAAAAATTGATTGAGTTGCAAAAAACACTTTCTCAAAGAGTCGCTAAGGAGGGGTTGAGCGCTGAATATATCAATTATACCATACTAGTCACAAATGCTATAAGAGTTTCTCACGCTATTGCCCTCCTTGAAACCCAGGGTGTAACCTCAACCCTCATGTATATTCGCAGGGTTGAAGAGGCTGCTGGACGACGTATGAATAGCTCACTCAGGATGCTAGTGAGGGATCCCTTCTGGCTCACTGCACGCATACAATTGGAGTCATTAAGTCAGATGGGATTGGAGCATCCCAAACTTTTAAGGCTTAGAGAACTATTGAAGGAACACTTTGAGTCTGGTGGTCAAAGAGCCTTAGTGTTTACTAACTACAGGGACACGGCAAAGCTAATCGTTCAAACGCTACTGGGAGAGGGTCTAATAAGACCTGCAAGATTTGTTGGGCAAGCCGACAGGGTCGGTGACCGTGGTCTAACCCAAAAAGATCAGCTTGAAATATTAAGGAAGTTTAGAGATGGAGAGTACAACGTGTTGGTGGCCACCCAAGTCGCTGAAGAGGGCCTAGACATAGCGGAGTGCGATTTTGTTGTCATGTACGATAATGTGCCAAGCCCTCTTAGACTCATCCAACGCATTGGGAGAACGGGGAGAATATCAGCTGGCCGAATAGTCTATTTGGTTACAAAGCACACTAGAGATGAAGTATATCACTATATTGCTAAGAGACGGCGTAAGGATGTTGTAAGCGCTATTAAAAGCGATACTAACAATCCGCCTACTCCTATTTCATTAAGAACCACGCAGGAAACAACGTACACGGGGATAGAGGTAGCGGCTGATGTAAGGGAAACGAACTCCGAAGTCGCTGTTTACCTTTCAAACCTTGGAATCAAACTAAAATTAACCAAATTAAACGTCTCCGACTATGTTGTTTCAGATGATATCTGTGTTGAGCGTAAGACTGTGGATGACTTCACTGCTTCGATTGTGGACGGTAGGCTTTTCGACCAAGCGCTGAACATGAGGAGGACGTATAGGAAGCCCATACTCATTGTGGAGGGTGAAAATCTTTACTCGTCTAGGCTTAACCCAGAGTCCATCCGCGGCGCCCTCATTAGCCTTGCAGTTGACTACAGCATACCAATACTGTGGTCACGCTCCGCAAAAGAGACCGCCCACCTAATCGCAAGGATGGCTGCAAGAGAGCAGAGAGAGACTGGTTCAAGGCCAATAATACGTGATTCTAGGAAACCGGTGAACGACGAGCAAATCAAGGAATTCATAGTGGCCTCCCTCCCAGGTGTTGATGCGGTTCGAGCCAGGAGTTTGTTAAGACACTTTGGAAGCGTGTTACGCGTGTTCACCGCCACTATGGAGGAGTTAGAGTCGGTTGAAGGCATAGGTAGAAAGACTGCTGAGAAGATAAGGCGCATATTAGATGAGGAATACAAGCACGAGCAGTCGACGTAACAGTTAAATCTAATAGCTTCCTACATGTATTAGCCCCGTCGTCTAGCGGCCAAGGATCGGGGACTTTGGATCCCCTGACGCCGGTTCGAATCCGGCCGGGGCTATGGTGTCTTTATGCATAGGGTCATTAATTGTTTAACAGATATCTACACTCACTCTAACTCGGACACTTCTTCTAAGGCAATTGTACTGCATTTTTGGAGGCCCACGTGCGTTGAGTGTATAACCGATATAACGTACCTTAAATCAATCTATGATCGGCTCAAAGGGTCCGCAGAGCTTGTGGGCGTGGTCTTTCCAGATCCCATATTTAACTACAATAGGGCGATGATTATGGATAGTATATCGAGGTACGCCATAAAGTACAGGATTACTACAGCCGAGAGTTTCTTTTTCGAGTGGTTAGCGGTGAAGGATTGCCACACACTTGTCATTGTAGACCAAGAAGGGAGAGTGCTTTACTCACAGTCTGGGGCAGGTGGCTACTATTGGTTTGAGACCGCGCTACGTGATATACTTGGTGCCTGGTCTTCGCCTCTTTCTGATAGTGTTGTCAAGCAACTAGAAGATATTGAAAGAGCTAATTCATTGGGCCCGTTTTGTTCAGATTGGTGGGCCGCACAAAAACCTTGGCGTTCGTTTAGTGTTAGCGGGGAATATGTTCTAAACGACTACTCGGTGCGTGTCAATAGGGGTAGTATCGACTTCAAGTACAGGGGACGGAGACTCTACGCATTCATTGAGCCGCTGCAACACTCTGAACTCATCGAGGTTAGACTTAACAAGCATCCTCTACGCTCCCATCTTATGGGTGATGATGTGATAAAAAAGGAAGGCAGATCGTTTATCAAGTTGGACACCCCCAGACTTTATAGTGTAGTGGATGGTGGATGGGGTGAGTACCACTTGACACTTATGTTTGAAGAGCCATGTAATGTTTACGCGCTAAATGTGCGCTAGGCCTTAAGGAATTTGTGCCTATATATTGGGCAGACATCTTTAGAATTATCTTCATAGCACACACCGAATGTCTGGCAAGTGGGCAACGTATAGAAGCTTAGCGTTTTGTCGCCGGTGAAACCACTCTGCGCGGAGCCCCATGCAAGTCTGCTCGCCATTAATTTAGCTATCCCACGTATCTCCCACTGTGCTTTTTCGCATGTACGGAGCGGTAGGTTTCCTATCATGTTCCATCCATCAATTTCCATCACATCATACACATAATGGGCGTTAGTAAGAAATAGAAGTGATTCGCTTCTAGATACTTCATCTCTAACTTTCGTATATAGTTCACGCATCTCGGACTGCATGGCATGGTATTCAGTTAGGAAATCGGAAGATTGAATACTCGGTGGAACCATATATTCAAACCGTTCAGCCGCATCATACAGCGATTCGAAATCATGGTTCCAAGTTCTATGACGTATAGCTTGGTGAGCGGCCTCGAGGGAGAGTTTAACCAAGAATACAGCTCTTATATGAAGAAGGTTGGTGAAAAACGTTGGGTCACCGGTTCTCACACCTTCCTCCACCTCTTGCTTTGAAAGTTTTAATCCATTATCATGGAAACCGAGTAGAACAACCCTCTCGCCTTTGTTTTGTGTGATAAGTTTATTCACAAAGTGATTTGCTTTTGCAAAGAATTGTGGGGATGGATAGTACCTTCTTATATCGTAGTTTGGACCGTAATCCAAAAACACTTGCGGTGCGATTCTTGACACACTACTCAGAATCTGGTCCACAGAATCTTTGACCACCTGTGGTAGAACAATGTGTGGTGACCTTGAAAGGATACCCAAGTAGGTGTACTCTCTGCCGCCACCCGTGGATGTTATGTTGCTATTGACTGCGAGAGGTAAAATCGACCTCGCATCTTCTAGCGGGATGCCTTTCTCCACCATTCGCGAATATAGCGAGTAGGCTTGGGTGATAATTGCTCGAGCCTCTTCCTCTAAAGGTTTCCCCCTAAGCGCGTTAGGTATGTGAAAACTGTTCGCTTTAGTATAGCGTAAAGATTGCTGCTCGTGGGAAAGGTAGTGGGGTGAGCAAAGGAAGAGTGTTACTAGGCGTGGCACATTTCGCCCAACAACCAGGTAGGTACCCATGTCCGCCACATCAATATGTCCACGAGCAAGCGTGCTGCGGAACACTTTTAAAGTATAATTTGAAACATAATCCTTAACGCTCTCACCCAAGTTGTGATAATCTTGGCTTGTGTTAATCCCGTTCTCCAACTGTCGAAGCTTGTGTTTCATCAGTTCGAAAACATCCTTCTCTGAATGTGTACCGGCGGCGCAAAGTGCATCGAACACCTGCGGCCCGATTTCTAGGTTTTCAAGAAACAAGTCTTTCAAGCGTGACTCTGAGGGAATAAATTTTGACTTATCCACACTCATGGTGGTCCCCACAACCTCGAAGCTGGGGTCGGCTATCGTTATAATACTCATAACTAATAACATCCTTTTCGCACCATTATAAGTATATTCGGTGAAAGCGCCGCGGAGACGGGCGGTCTGAGCGTGAGCCATGATGACCCATTGCAGAGGCGGCGCCACCAAAACCCAGCGGAATAGACTCAGACAGCCATAAAGCGTGAACTCGGTCCACCGATAGAAGCATTAAATAGTCAGGGTCGGTAAATTAATCTAGGGGCTGGTAGCTCAGTTGGCAGAGCGCCCGCTTCGCACGCGGGAGGCCGCGGGTTCAAATCCCGCCCAGTCCATAATATTTTTTAGTTTGGAGGTTTGTGCTTGCGTCCGGATTATCGGTTGGTGAGCGTGGAGTCAAAGAAAATTTTTATCCAGACACGCGTTATATACTCTGGTCACGATGAGAACTACTAGTTCTATGTTAGTTGGTGTACCGAACCTACGGGCGGCCGCTGCGATGGTTTTAGACCTTTCGAGCTCGTGGCGTTACCCTGACACCACCTGCGTAAGGATGGTGTCCGGATAAGGCTTAAACGTGGTGGGCGCCACGGTTTGGAATTGGTGAGCGGCCGTGGAGTCCGCTACGAATTCGAATTCTTCAGGGTTTTAAACGTTTTTAAGAGGAATAAGAAGAGGTTCTCACGAGCTCAAGGTGGTCGTCGTGCTACTCTACGCCTTTGGGTTAAGCCTCTCCAAACGAGGGAAGACCTCTGGCTTCTTCTGGGTGCTCTCCGAACCCCTCTCTAAGTCGAGTGCTCAGGAGTGGGTGAAGAAGGTTCCTAGAGGTGAAACTCAGCTTTGGGGTGACACCGAGTGAGCAGCAGGCGATCGCGGTTGATGAGAGTGTGGTGAAGTGTGGGGGTGGCAGAGCAATCTACGTTTGGGTGGCGGTTGGTGGACGCCTATACGTGGCAGCCCGTCTGGTTCGGGGTCTCACTCACGAGGGCCACTGAGGACGCGCTCAGGTTTCTGCGGAGGCTAAGGAGGAGGTGTCTCGGAGACCCTGTGATACTCACGGATAGGGGCCCCTGGCGGCGTGAAGCCGTGCTCCGAGCCGGGTTCCACAACCACATACGCTAGGCCTTCGGGCTGAGGAGCTCAGTCGAACGATTCTTCGAATACCTAAAAGACCAGGACACGGGTGTTCTATAATAACATCAACCCCAAGAAAACACTCTTTGCTCCACTCGTAGACTTCCTCGAACTATTCGTACACTGGTACACTGAGTGGAGGCGACGCGGATGAATGCTTATCCGGACACCATCTGCGTAAGACCACAAGACTTTTATATACAGTCAGTATAACTGATTATCAGATGAGCTGATGATTATGGATGAAGGTTATATAACAGGCCCGGATTTTGTGGCTCTACAGGTTAACGACCTTGAAGCCTCAAGAAAATTCTGGACAGAAATTGTAGGCCTAAGGCAATTGCCGAAAGCGCCTCCAGGTGCAGTCCTATTTGATACAAAACCGATACAATTTGCCATTAGAACTCCCTTGGTAGATCTCAAGGCGGTAAATCATCTGGGATGGGGTATTTCTTTATGGATGCATGCGGATAACGTGGAAGCACTATACGATAGACTTGTGAAAAAGAATGTAGTAATACTTCGAAAACTTGAATCAGGTGCTTTTGGCAAACAGTTTACGTTTTCTGACATCGATGGGTATTCCATAACAGTGCATGGAGACAAATGACTTCATCTGATAAAAACCGAAACACGTCCTTAAGCTCATCATTCGGTTTCATGCTGGCCAAAGCGGCGCAAAAGATTGCGGATATTGCTCAAGAGAGCTTAGCCCCACTCCAGCTCGATACTCGTCAGGTGGGTCTGCTCATGACAATAAAGAAATACGAACCCATCACTCAAACAAGGATCAGTAAGCTGCTCCGAATAGATAGAACTACGACGGTAGCCCTGATAGATGATTTAGAAAACCGTGGTCTTGTGTTGAGAACGAAATCCCCACAAGATAGGCGGGTAAACAACTTGACTTTGACGGCAAAAGGGTCTGAGATTTTGGATCAGGCTTGGAAAAGGATATTGGAGAGTGAGGAGAAGGCGCTTTATGGTCTTTCCACTTCTGAAAAACAAAGTCTGATCAAAATGCTAGAAAAGATAACTGGATACTAGAGATAGCTATGAATGTGCCGAACAAAACAGGAAAAGAGACGATAGTTTACATAGGTGCCGTTGAGCCATACGATTTTGAGCTCTATTAGGATGTACAGATCTTTTCTACAAAAAAGTGAAGCTAAGGACAGAACTTTTCATGGTACACTTGAAAATGATAATACGCCTATTATGATCACAATCAGCAAAGATCAAGCGTCGCTGAATAACATTATAGCATCTGCAGATCCAGAGGTTGGAGAGGCTTTTCTGAAAAAACTGTTAGCTGGGTATTATTCACGCATCTCGATCTCTCTCCTTAGTTATAGGCTAATACGCGATGATGCAAAGCTCGGTTCAATCGTTACGTTACTGCATGGTCTAAAACCATTTCGCCCGCCTTCATTGTTCGAAATGACAGTTGTTGCAACAATTTAGTAGCAGATATAGCTGTCTGTAGTGTTTCGTATAAGGTCTCGGGTTGTTGAGCTTTTTGGAATGCCCTTGAAAGGTGAAAGGGTATTTCCTGGTCCTATCAGATTCGTAAATGCGCAACTAGAAGATCTTAGATAATGCGGCCTCTCAAAACAGAAGACCCAATACATCCACGAACTTTCAGGTAATATCGCGGGTGGAGAGCTTGACCTAGATGACTTGAAGAGTATGAACGATGATCAGGCTAGGGAAACAATAATGAACTGGTGGGGTTTGGTGCGTGGTCAGCAAATTATATTCTTATACGGGGCTTGACCAGACCAGACGGTGTCCCCACTGATGATCTCGCTGTGCACAGTGTGATCGGTAAATATCTTGGAAATGGCTCGCGTATTTCTTCTTCAGTTGTAGAAGGTCTGTTGAAACCTTACAAACCACACAGAGGCATTCTGTCTTTTTACTTGTTGTCTTATGGCCGATTGGATTCTTCTGCATTCACTTAAACGTTAATTAAATTCCGACCGGTCCACATTATTTGAACGTTGTTTTAAAGGCGTCCTCAAAGTCGTGTATTAGGTCTTCGAGGTCTTCTATACCCACAGCGACGCGTATTAGTCCGGGGTTTATGCCTAGTGTGTGAAGTTCCTCCTCTGTTACCCCTGTTCTGGGGTGGTGTGAAGTCTCCCTCGGAACTGTGACAAGCGTCTGCACACCTCCTAGACTTGGCGCCTTTATGCCTAGTTCGAGTGAGTCCACGAACTTATTGGCAACGCCATCTCCCCCCTGGATTTCGAAGCTAACAACACCGCCATATCCCCTTAATACTCGTTTGGCGATGTGGTGATCTGGGTGACTTCTCAACCCTGGATAATATACGCGTTTAACATGGGGATTCTCCTCAAGCCATGCCGCAAGCCTAGCAGCAGTAGCGTTCTGTCTTTCAACTCTTAACCCTAGGGTTTTAATCCCCCTCATGAGGAGATAGGCACCAATTGGGTCGATGTTGCCACCGGTCTTTATCCTCTGGTCCCTTATCCCCAAAATCGTATCCCTATCCGAAACGACAGCACCAGCCATAAGATCATTGTATCCATTCAGGTACTTTGTAGCACTATGTATTACTATATGTGCTCCAAGTCTGAGTGGGTTCTGATTGTATGGTGTCGCAAACGTTGAGTCGACTATGAGTTTTATTGAGTGCTGTGTAGCTATTCTCCCTAGATACTCTACGTCGACTACGCGGAGGATGGGGTTTGTTATTGACTCGACATATATGGCCTTAGTGTTTGGTTTGATTAGGCTTGGTACGCTTTCTATGTTATTTGCCGAGACAAAGCTTACATCAACACCGAAACGTGGCAGCTCATTTTTGAGTAGTGAGTATGTTTGTCCGTAAAGATCTCGAAGCGATATGATATGGTCACCTTTTTTTAATAGCGAGTATAGTGTGGCTGAGATCGCTGCCATACCAGAAGAGAAGACTAAGGCGGCTTGCCCACCTTCTAGGCCCGCTATTGTTTGCTCGCACGCTGTAATTGTCGGGTTTCCATACCTTGTGTAAATGTACTCTTCGTTGGAGAGAGGGTCAACGACGACGCCTTCTGTTTTATTGGGGTTTAAAAAGGCATCCTCCATAAAGATGGGGGTGAATATTGAGCCGTACCTTTTATCAACTGTTCGACCTAAGTGTATAGCCTTAGTGTTAAAACCCCATTCCTTTTTCTCACTCAACACGCCCACCTATTAGCCATAATATAACCCTAATATAGCTATTCATTCATAAGAATTTCTACCGATTAAAGATAACTGCACCCGAGGCTGTATGTCATTATGAAGTAGTATTTGCTTAGAAAACAGATATCGCTAAGATAGTAGAAAATAATTAGTAGATTTACAATCACTTGATATTTTACTAAAAAATAAATGGAACCCCCACACTATAAGGAAGTCTTATCCGACCGATATCGAAAAGTATCGTTTACGCCGAAATGCTTTGATTTGGCTTAACGGGTTAGTATTCAGGATCCTGAGCTATTTCTTGGGTGTTCTTGGGTCTTGCGTAGACCTCTACGAAACCATCTTCTTCGGTGTACCCTAGTGATGCAAGCCATCTTAGATGACTTTTGTATTCACCTATCCGTTTGAGCCTGTTTACATAGTTCTCGAGATTATCGCAGCCATGTATCAGAAAGCCCATTTCCTCACCGAATAATAGTATTGCCTTGGCTTGGTCGCTCCTGTACCCTTTCCTCTTGAAAAAGAGTTTTGCTTCCTGTGTAAGCACACAGCCTTCGGAATACATCATGAACATTTCATAAATGAGTTCACGTACGTCCTTAGCCGTAAGCAGTTTTTTCTCTTTTTCACCGAAAACCACTAGTCCGGCTTTCTCATAGAAATGGTTCAAAAGCCTCTACCGAACACAATATACTTGCGGGCACATATAAGCAGTGTTTTGAATCCTATAATACATTACAGCTGATTACTTAAGTCCTGGCATATATCCCAATTATATTTGGTGAACAACTAAGTGAAAACTTAAAGCGAAGTTCTTTTAGCCGTCTAGTGGTTTGAATTAATGCCTGAATAAGTAAATTATTTGCATCTTCAAATCCTTATTCGGGCAGTGTCTGCGTAAGGGGATTTTCCACTAGATGACAAATCGCTTAGCTCATTATCTCAACAGCGCACTTATTCGGGTGGTGTCTGGTAACGTGTTTAGATGATTGAACTCAGGGTTCAACTGAAGCTCACGGCGGGTAGACCACCAAGTGGGTTCACAGGGCTCATAACACGTGTCTGGATAAGAATTTTCCACGCTCGGCTACCACGCATGCCACCAACTAATCTGGACACCATCTTTATTTGCTTGTAAAATATTTAGCCGACTAAACAACGACGCCCCTCGTGATGTACGGTGTTAATAGCTATACATAGTCGCAAAGAAATGAAATAAAGCCCATATTTTCCTAAATCTCGACGGGGAGAACATGGGCTAAGGTTGAGCGTTCTTCGGATGTTAACGCGTAGGAATTTTTGATAAGCCTTTAATACCGTTGATGAATTAAAAAATATAAGTAGGCGGGGATGCCCGAGCTTGGTCAAAGGGGTTGGCCTGAGGCGCCAATGCGTAGAGCTGCGTGGGTTCGAATCCCACTCCCCGCATTATTTAGCTACATGGTTGAAGGCGTTCTAAAAATGTGTTACATATATACACTGTCCTATTGCGGATAGTGTTAGTAGCGTGGTCGGCTAAAAATCTGTTGAGACACTAGGGCTTGTTCTCTGTACTTAGGTGCATATTGCATCTTCGATTGATAAAGAGCTTTTAAGTTTAGCACTTTGTGGTAAACCAAGAAATCTGCGCATATAGTGTAGGGTCAAAGCTGAGGACGAGTTTTGATCTAACGTTTAAGGCGGGAAGAGGTCGGAATAGACGTTTCCTACGGTTAAAAGGTGGGAATTACTTAAATATCACAGGTGGCTTAAATGACTGATCAAAATGGCGACCGAAGTAATACCTGTTGATACTATAAGCCGTCATGTCATAACAGAAACAAAAAGTGTTTGCCCAGAATGTAACTTAGTTTTACCCGCGACCGTCTATGAGAGGGACGGCCGAGTGTACATGGATAAAGTTTGCCCAGAACACGGCCGTACGGAGGAACTTTACTTTGGATCGTATGATATGTATGTCAAGTTCAGCCGCTATCTGCATAACGGAAAAGGCACTGAGAATCCGAATGTTAGGAAGGTGGGCTGTGATTGCCCGAACAACTGCGGTCTATGTGAAAGCCATCTAAGTCATACTGGGCTTGCGAACTTGGTTGTAACCAATAGGTGCGACCTTACATGCTGGTATTGCTTCTTCTACGCTAAGAAGGGTGTTGAGGGAGCATATGTATATGAGCCGTCCCTGCAGGATATAAAGGAGATGGCGGAGCAACTCAGGGCTGAAAGGCCGGTCCCTGGTAACGCTGTCCAAATAACTGGTGGTGAGCCAACCATACGAGAGGATTTGCCTGAAATAATCAGGATAATCAAATCTACTGGTGTGGATCACATACAGTTGAACACAAACGGTATAAACATAGCTTTAAAACCTGAATTAGCTAAAATATACCGCGAAGCGGGTGTCAACACCCTCTATATGAGCTTTGACGGTGTAACGCCGAAAACAAACCCGAAGAACCACTGGGAAGCCCCACATACAATTGAAGCGTGTAGAAAGGCTGGTCTAGGCATAGTGCTTGTGCCAACCGTTATCAAATCTGTTAACGACCATGAGTTAGGCGACATAATTAGGTTCGCCCAGAGCAACATGGATGTTATACGCGCAGTCAACTTCCAGCCTGTATCACTTACAGGTAGGATGACTAAGAGCGAAAGGGAAAAGTACAGGATAACCATCCCAGATTGTATCCAACGCATAGAAGATCAGACGGGAGGTATGATACCCAAGGAAGCATGGTTCCCAGTACCGAGTTGTGTGCCGATAACCCACTTCGTTGAAGCCATAACCAAGAAACCTCAGTATGAACTCTCAATACACTTTGCTTGCGGCGCGGGTACATATGTGTTTGAAAACAAGGGTAAACTTGTGCCTATAACAAACTTTGTTGACGTCGAAGGCCTCCTAGAGTACCTCCAAGAAAAGACAGAGGAGCTAGAAGTCGGAGGAAATAAATACGTGGTTGCCGCAAAGATTCTCAGCAAGCTACCCACATTCATCGACAAGGATAATCAGCCTGAAGGGATCAACTTCGCTAAACTCCTCTTCAATGCGCTAGTAAGACACAACTACTCCGCCTTAGGCGAGCTCCACAAACGCACACTATTCCTTGGTATGATGCACTTCCAAGACAAGTATAACCACGACGAGGAGAGGCTAAGGCGTTGCGACATACACTACCTAACACCAGACAACAGGATTATACCCTTCTGCGCCTTCAACGTGTTCCCAGAGTGGTACAGGGACGCAATCCAATCAAAGTATGGTACTCCCATCGAGGAATGGGAGAAGAAGACGGGTCGCACACTTGAACAGGGCCTGTACCGAGGCACATTGAGGCGTGGTAAGAAAGCCGCCGTGGCCGGCTGCGCAGTGGGTGCACTCACAGGAGAAAAACAGGATCACAAAGTGGTTGAACTCCAAGTCAAGTAGTAGCTCAACAATTTTTAACCTAACCTAATCTTTTATTTTTAAAAGCATCCGTTTTCAGATGAGTTTTGAGAACGTTTGAAAGACTACTTGTTGTCGCTGTCTGCACAGTACTAGCAGTGTATGTAGCATCTTATGCATACTTGGACTACCCAACACCCCGTTCCACACTAGATATTAGTCCTCTGCTCCCACCCAGAATAGGCGTGCAAGTTTACACGGGCGATCCATTAAACGTTACGGAGTCACTGATTATAATTCGTGTGGTAGCGGGCTCTATTCATACCGTTAATCTCAGGATCCAATCCGTAATAGCTTTAGGTACAGGTTCGACTACGGATGTAGGCTCTTGTTTGTATGTACAACATCAGGGCCAACTGGTTATAGGGCCATGTTACTCTCAGAGTTTAGTGGAGACAGTCAACTCTCAAACCGTGATTTTCACGTTCTATGACCCCGTGTTTAATGTGACACGCATACTAGACGGCTACTATAACGTAGTCTATTCACAGCCCTATATTCTTGGATACTACTGTGCACAGCAACCGTCGCTTTACGTTAATAGCACACTCTTTTTCCACGCGGCCTCCAATGCGTGTATACTTGTTCGGTTAATTCAAGCCAAATATTCCTATTCTTACCAAAAGGTGTAGATAATGGATAAAGTTCTTGCGCAGTCTGTTATTCTCATGGTAATGCTTACGTTAGCCTCTTCAACAACACTCGTCTACTTAAGATATGTTGAACCAAACACTCCGCAAGCTAACGCAGAAGCCCAGGTCTTCACACGGGACGCGGCCTCCCTTTTCTATGCTTCCACGTCAGAGTTGTACATGGATTCAGTAAACAAATCGGTGTTCTGGTTGATCCCACCCCAGAATACAATTGGGAGTTGGATGTGCAGAGACTTGGTGAGCACAAGGTATGGCGTCTATTCAGCACCCTGCGCGGATATGGTGGTGGCCAACAATAGTGTGACTAGGAGCTTTACAACTAGCTTTTGGGATTACTATGCGGTCATGGTCTACCTGCCGAAGGGAACACCGCAACTCAACTTAACCTTCAACTGGTGGCTAAGATCACCAGACCCAGTTGGCTGGGTGTGGTTGGGTGCCTTCGTAATTAAGGGGGATGCCACTGGGGTTGGAGAGGTGCCTTTCGACGTGGTGGAATCCGCTCCCTTCTATTGGAGCAGTGAATTCCTAGGAGGTACAAGAAGCGGAATCTTCCAAGGCCTCACGACGCAGGGGGGTTACACCCTAGCTGTGCTTCTCGAATACCTTCCAAGCTACGCAATGCACATATCTTACGGCTTCACAGTCAAACTGGCCAGTCAGAGTATAATTAAAGTGATTCTCCCAGCAGCTAATTACAGCGTCGCGCTCACATCTGGAAGCCAGCGGTACGGTGTAAAGAGTGGTCCAGTAGCGGTCTTTAACATTAAAAGCAATCAGATAAGTGGCCAACTCAAAGTGTACTATAACAGCGCACTAGTTGCGGAAACAAACTCTTCTCTACAGGCTGGTGAAGAAGTCGTATTCTACGTCGACCCCAGTAGCCAACAACCACCGCAAACACTTTTAACACTAAACACACCCGTCCAAGTTCTAACGTTGAACGATACACTCACAGTGAAATATGCTGGCGTGAATGCAACAATAAAGTTAAATGCCGAGTTATTAGGTGGGGGTATATCTAGTGCTTGGATAATCGCCTTGGTTGGCTGCCAAGAAAAATGTGTTGTTATGGTTCAACCAGCCTAAGTCAGGCATTAATTTAAACCCAAAAGAAATTCTTGATGATAACCATGTTTAAAAAGACCTTAAACAAAAAAGGTGTATCGCAGAGTCTAGAGGCAATCATCCTAATAGTGGTGGCCCTCTCAGTGGTGGCGGTGTACGCGGGCTGGGCTTTCGGGGTTTTCGGGAGAACCATAAACACACCATTACTTACAACAATGAGCACACCCGTAATTCAGGGTGCATCAACCTCTAATCCACAACTCTACATATCAATTAAGAACTCAGGTGGCGCCGCGGCAACCATAACCACAGTGTACGTTAACAACCAGCCGTTCAACCTGCAATCCCCACTCATCCTCCAACCGGGGCAGGCTGACACCCTAATAGTTCCCCTAGGAGGCTCACTGGGAAACCTACAGATTGGCTCCACGGTGAGCGTAGTAATTAACGCGGGTCAAACCACACTTTCAACAATGGCACTCGTGCAGAGCTGAGTAATACAAAATGAAGCTACCAAATAAACAACTCTTTCTTAAAAAAATAAAATTCAAATTCAAAACCCACTCGGACACACAGCAGGACCAGCCCCTAGTTTTCAGGGTAAATCGCATACCAGCGGAATACACACCCAAAACACCACTCTATAGGGTGGGCGACGCCAAGATATACGTAGATGGAGAAACATACTACGTTGAGGACCCAGACCTATCCCAGGAGGCCATAACCACCTACAGGGAGATCCTAGATAAGAAGTTAAAGTGGCTCCCATCGGAGCTCTTCAACGATGACCAAAAACTAATTGAAGCAATAAGCTCAACACAAAGCGACGCACAAACCTTACTCTACTATATCAGACGCGAACTAAAAGGCTATTCGATAATCCAACCCCTTATCGACGACCCAGGCGTGGAAGACATAGTAATAGCCGCACCCAACACACCAGTATCAGTAAAATACCGCGGTCGAACATTAAAAACAAACATCACCTTCAACGAAGCAGAACTAAACGAGTTAGCCCAGAGGCTAGCGGCAATGGCGGGTAAACCCGTGAGCACCTATAACCCACTTCTAAGCGTCCGTCTACCAGACGGCAACAGACTGACCCTAAACTATGGGTTGGAAGTAAGCCACAGGGGTACATCGATAGCCCTCAGAAAATTCCCAGCGAACCCATGGAGCATAACACAACTCCTACAACTTGGGAGCATGGTCCCAGACGTGCTCGCCTGGCTGTGGATACTCATCGAGAACCGCAAAGCCCTCCTAGTGTGCGGAACGAGCGGTGTTGGAAAGACCAGCCTCATAAATGCCTTAACATGCTTTATACCCAGTAATGCTAGGATTGTTACAGTTGAGGATACAGGCGAATTCAAACTCAGCCACCCCTACTGGACACCCCTAATCGCCCGTTATTCCTACACCCAGAATAAGTACGCCGAAATAAGCCTCGACCAACTTGTGAAACACGCCCTTAGAATGTCCGCTGACTACATCATAGTGGGCGAAGTGCGGGGAGAGGAGGGCGCCAGCTGGGCTCAGAGCGTGCTCACAGGCCACGGAGGATTAACGTCAATACACAGCGAGACACCCGAGCTAGCCACACAGAGACTAGTATCCCCACCGATAAACGTCGAACCGCAAAGCCTCTCAGCGCTACACGCCGTGGTCGAGGTGAGGGCGACGGGGACAAAGCGCTACATTTCAAGCGTTCTTGACTACGAATACCACTCACAAAACCCAGTGTTCAAACGAGTCTACCAAGCGGGACACCCATCAAACATAATGCTTAGAGACGAGGACATCCTCGGCCTCCCAACCTCAAAACTACTAATCGAGCAAGGCGTCTACACACCGAGCGAGCTACTCGAAGAACTCAGAATGCGGAGAGAGCTGCTAGAAGTGGTAAGCAGCGCATCCCAGGTAGACCCCGAACTCCTAACACATGACACAGTATCAAAAATAAGCTGGGCCTACCAAGCAAACCCAGAGCTAAGAGCGAAACCCAGCGAGCTACTCAGAACACTGAGGCCACTGTGTCCCAACTGCTCAGCACCACTTAGAAGTGACGGCTCCTGCCCCATGTGCGGCGAGGCTGAAGAGCTAGAAAGAGTGATCGTCGCATGAGAATATATCAACTCATCACCCAAGCAGACCTCAATAAGTCCCCCCAAGAGATCTTCAAATCAATCAAGAAAAAAGCGCTCTTGACAATCCCTCCAGCGATTCTCCTAGGATTCACATCCTACAGACTAACACACCAAGTGCCTATACTCATCGCTCTCACAGTGGTTACACTGCTCTACATATTCTACGACATAATCAAACTATGGGGCGCATCCTCCCAGAGAAGGCGGGAGGTGGAGGTGGAACTTCCGTTTACAGCCACACTCATAACAATGGCTGCAAACCATTCGACCCCCACAACCACCCTAGCCAACACACTACACATACCCTCCCTAAAGAGAACATCAAAAGAATACCTCAACATACTAAAAAACTCACACCTCTACCACACAACACCCGCACAAGCCGCCAACAAACTCGCCGAGAACCACCCATCAACCCGCTTCCAAACATTCCTAAGAACAATATCCGCAGCCGAAAGAGGAGTAGGCGACCCACACTCCTCCCTAAGCGACATAGCCAAAGCTGAGCTAGACTACGCACACCACCAAACAGAAATAGCCTCAGAGAAACTAGGCGTCGCTTCCTCAACCGTACTAATGATGTTCGCAGTGCTACCACTAACCCTCACAGTGTTCTCCCTCATAACAAACCAACCCTCCCTCCTAACCCTCAGCTATATAACCACGCTCCCCTCCGTTATCCTCGTAAACCTCCTAATAGAACAAGCCTACCCCCAACCCCTCAAACCCCACGCATCCAAACCACCAATACTACTACTCATAGGGTCCATCGCAGCCTCCCTAACATCGTTTGAAGTCCTAAGCCCTCTACCCTTACAATTCAGGGCGGCCGCAGGCCTCAACGCATTCACACTACCAATTGCGCTCTACTATACATCAGCTGAGAGAGAACACTCCAAACTTATAAACACGCTACCACAGCTTTCAAGGGATATAGCCGAGGAAGCCAAGAAGGGCTCACCACCCACAGTCACCATGCGTAAACTCATCACCTCAGCCAAGTACCCAAAAAACCTCCTCCTATCCCTGTATGACAAGCGGCGACCAAGACCCTACATAGCCCAAGCCTATATGGACATGCTCACAGAGTCAGAGAAGCTTGGAGCGAGCACCGAGGAATTAGAACGCGTCGCGGAAACCTTCAACGCCATAGCCAACACACACTCCTCATACCGTTCCAAATCATCCTTCTTCAAGCTCACAGCCTACGCAAGCGCGGGCATACTAGCCGCAGCCTCCGTCGCAATAACCACAACCATCAAGAAACTCAGCACACCACTGGGCTACACAACCATGTTCACAGCAGGCCTACTCCCACACTTTACCCTAAGTCTACAGATCTATGTGTACACCGCGATAATCATTAACAGCTACCTACTCGGCCTACTCGCAGGCAAAGCACACACAGGCTCATTCCCACTGGGTCTACTCGACTCGCTAATAACTACAACAATAGCCACAGCGATACTCGCCCTCGGAGGCGTCATGTAAAAAGTGGACGACGCATTCGACGCACTACTAGCCACAACAATATTCCTCATTATGACTGTCTACGCCCTACAGGCAACCGTAACCCAACACCAGCCACACCCCACCCTCAACGGTTACGAGGAGCAAATCACCCAGCAAATAATGGTCGCAGTCAACCACAACCCAAACTGGGAGAAAACACTAACAGCCCAACCCCAGCTCGAATACACACAAAACACCACACTAATCAAACTCAACACCACCACAATCACACTCCAACCACCGATTCAGGTAACCGGCCAAATTGACATATGCACCATAAATCTAAACACATCACAGCGGTGTACTACCACAATAATAGGCGGGAGCCCAGAGTACGAGTCATGCTATACAGAATACATGTTGACACCCAACCAAACCCTGCTAGAGGTGACATCATGCCTAGGCTGAATACAACCACAAAAGCCCAGATAAGGGTGTTCGAAGCCCTACTAGCACTCACAATAATATCAATAGCCCTCCTAACACCCAAACCATCCCCCATCCAACCCAATCAGCCATCAAACTCAGCCCATACAATACTCAACTATATAGTGTACACTGGGGTTCTACAGTATGGGTTAAACCACCCTGCACAGCTAGCCCAAACCCTAGACACCATAACCACAAACAAACCCTGGGTCCTACAAGTATACAGCTGCGCAGACAACAAAGTAATCCTAGAAGCCCAAAACGGCGAGGTAATACAATCCACATCCGCAATAGCCTTCATCTACTCACCCACCTGCGCCTACGCCATATTCCAAATAGGATAAACAGGCGATAAACAGTGAACGCATCAAAGTCACAAAGCGGACAAGCCCTCATCCTAGCAGCCCTAATAGTAGCAGCAACTATATACTCAATCTACGCAATCTCCCTCAACTACACCCAAACAACCGCACAACCAACACCAGCAGAGCTATACACAGAGGCATTAAACCAAGCCCTAGCAGAGGCATCCCAAAAACAGAACACCACCTACGCAACACAGCTATTCGAACAATACATCCAGCAAGCGATACAGCAAAACACAACACTCAAACTAAACATACAAGTATGGGGACAACCCGCATTCCAATACTACGGATACAACCAGAACCTATGCGTAGGGTGCAATACAATGGCCTCAGCAACACTGGGACCCTATAGTGTGAACGCCAGCCTCACACTCATAAGCGAAAACAACGCACAGGGAGAATACACGCTACTTTTAAAATACACAGTGAACGGTCAAAAGCTACCAATCTATGAGCCAACCGTATACACCTCCACACAATCCACGGTAACTTGGAACGGAAACCGGATACAATTAGTGGCACACACAGCCAACACATTCGAGCTCTCAGTTATAACACCTTGGGGGTTGACTCTTCAATGCCTTCTGTAACCCTCGAAGCGCTCCTCCTACTAGCAATAACACTACCCCTCATACTCCTCGGTTTCAGCTACGTGAGCATCCAACCCACGTGCACGATCAGCTTTAACCCATTAACCCAAATCAACAACGCGATCCAAGCCGCATACACCCAACCATACTCACGCATCAGTGTACCCATAAACGCCACACTCACCCTCAAAGCTAAAAACAACACCATCAGCTATACGGGCTGTAGCGCACCATACCCAACATTATCAGACCCTAACAGAATAATACACTCGTACGGGGAAACCCATATAGAATATAGTGTAAACATCAGAGAATCTACAGCGCCAACACCATGCATACTAGTAGTCGAATACTATTCGCTGAACAAAACACTACAAGTGAGTTGCGCCTAGTGTCCCTCACTCTTTCTCTCGTTTTTTGCAAGGATTTTTAAGTTCATGTGTCTTACTAGTTTAGACCTTTCTTGGAGCAGCAGTCCACTGAGACACTGGGGATGCAGCCGCTCTTAGATAAGACGCTAAAGTGGCTGGAAACTCAGCTCAGCCTAAACCCTGAGAAGCTACCGTTTGAAGACCACATATACGCATTGCAAGCCCTAAAGCTAGGCTCACGTGACATTGGAGTCCACTCCAGGGGCCTCATAGAGCGGGTCAAACAGGATCTAACACTCAAGATCGGTGTGCTGGTCGACCTGCCAAGAAAGGATCCAGAGGCATTCTTAGACCTATACGGATTCTCTCTTGAATGTGACCCCGAGTTCGCGAAGGAGTTACGCACCACGGTGGTTGAGGACATAAGAAAGCTACAGCTCCAGGATGGCTCAATAATCGGTGAGCACGTTGAGTTAGCCTACATATTCTACGCACTGAACAACAAGGACCCGATGGCTCAGCTAGCCTTGAAGCACACCGCTAAGCTATTCGAACAGAAGGTTCTGAGGAATCTAGACGCGTACACACCCGCACAACTCTACCCCTACGTCAAATCCCTTGTGCAGGCTG
>CADDZQ010000002.1 GCA_902812505.1 archaeon | reverse complement strand
TACTTTAAGGGCTGGTAGCTCAGTTGGCAGAGCGCCCGCCTTGCACGTGGGAGGTCGCGGGTTCAAATCCCGCCCAGTCCATAGGTCTCCTCCCCATTATCTGTATTTTGCCAAGCTAATTAGAAGCGATATAAAGAGTAGGTACTCGTTTAAGTTGAGCTTACTCTTTCCAGTTCTCCTTTCCCGAAACACCAGTGGGACTTCACACACCCTCTTGTAGTGTGCCTTAGCAAGTATTTCTAGTAGCAATTTGAACCCCCTAGACTCCAAGCTAACGCCCCACAGAATATTCCTTTTGAAGGCGAAGAATCCAGAGAGTGGGTCCTTTATGTTTTTAGCCCTTGGCACAAATAAATGTGCCAAATAAGTAGCAAAGTCGGAGATGATTTTCCTCTCTGGGCTCCAGCCAACCACTCTACCTCCCTGCACTTTACGAGAGGCGATAACCAAATCAAACCCTGCGGTTAGCTTCTCCACCATTATGCTTACGAGTTTTGGGTCATGCTGTAAATCCGCATCCATGACCACTATAAAGGGCGATTGGGTACTATTTACGCCTGTGATTACGGCAGAGCCTAAACCCATTTTTCTAGGCCTGATGATTAATTCAACAGGATAGCTGTTAGCCATCATGCGAATTACTCCGGCTGTGCCGTCAGGACTTGAATCGTCCACAAAAATAATTCTGTAATTAATTTTCTGCATTACTGAATGCAGGTTATGAATAATGGGAACTACATTTTCTTTTTCATTATAAGTAGGGATAACTATAGAGACAAGTGGTTCATTATAGCCAATCATCTTGGTTGATGGGTTGTCGGAAGTAATGCGCACCCTGCATACACACCTGCACACCAAGATTTAAACGGAACCAAACTTAGGCTGGTCGTATGATTATAATAGCTTAGTTACACAATTTTAACCTTTTGCATCATTTAATAGACGACTGAATATGTGGTTCGCGCTTATCGAGGTATTCTTTAGGGTTTAGTTTTGTGTTCACCTAATATAGTTTGCTTGTAAGCCAGATGCTGTGTGTGGTTGCTGAATTCTGTTTTTCCGGGTTCGCCCGCTGATTGTTATTATGAATGCTTAAATCTTCCTAATGGAATGTTTGTGGGTGTGGGCTCGTAGCTCAGTTTGGTAGAGCGCTCGGCTGATAAGTGGTACTTGGGTACCGGGAGGTCGAGGGTTCAAATCCCTCCGAGCCCATCTTGGCTAAGTGAAGTTTTGTTGACTTGAGTGCTGTGTTGATTCGGAAGACTTATTTTTGTCTTGACTGAAGAATGTTACATCTGATTTAAAAGGTGTGAACAATGGGCCATAGAAAACTCAGCGCTCCGAGACACGGCTCTTTGGCTTTTAGGCCTAGGAAAAGAGCGAAGTCTATTAGGCCGCATGTTAGAAGTTGGCCTAAGTCAGCAGGTCCAAAACTTTTGGGTTATCCAGCTTATAAGGTAGGTATGATCCACGCTATTGTTAAGGATAATTACCAGTATAGTCCTACGTTTGGTAAAGAGGTTTTTCGCGCGTTGACCGTTCTTGAGGCCCCCCCAGTAATTTTAGCAGGTCTTAGATTCTACATCATAGATGAAAAAAGAGTTCTGAGAACGATTGGGGAGGTATGGGCAAAGAATCTTCCTAAGGAAGTAGGTAAGGTTATTTCCATCCCTAAAAAGGACAGCTCGGTCGATGTAGAGCGATTCAAGTCTAGCGCCCATTTTGTGCGCGCCTTAGTCGTAACTCAGCCCTGGAAAGCAGGTTTACCGAAGAAGAAGCCCGAGATCATCGAGATACCGTTAGGAGGCGAACTCAATGAGCAACTTAGGTACCTCGAGTCACTCGGTTCAGAAATAAGTGTAAACGAGGTTTTTTCACCAACCGCTATAGTGGATGCTATAGCCGTATCAAAAGGTAAGGGCTATGAGGGTCCTGTTGCGAGGTTTGGAATAAAAATAATTCAGCGTAAAAAAGCCAAGAAAACTAAGCGTGGACCAGGATCGGATTCTCCTATGACACCTGGCGCTGTCATGTCCACTGTACCACGCGCTGGGCAGCACGGTTTTCATAACAGGGTTGATTTAAATAAGATGATTGTATCGATAGAAATGGATCCTTCTAAAATAACGCCTAAGAGTGGATTCAGGCACTATGGGTTGCCACGCTCATCTGTGGTGCTTTTACAGGGCTCTGTGCCTGGTGCCTCTAAGAGATTGGTTATTTTGAGAAATGCTGTGCGTAGTTACTTTAAACCTTTAAAGGAGGCGCCAGAGATACAGTATGTTTCAAGTGTATAGAAGGGGTGATCATGTATTCTTACCCAAGAGATGAGTAGAAAAGTGCACGTGTATTCGTTAGACGGGGAAGCAACAGGGGAAGTCGAGCTCCCAACACTCTTTAACTTAACGCCACGTATCGACATTGTTAGAAGAGCGTTTTTAGCATATTTTACCTCGCAAAAACAACCACAGGGGAGGGATCCATTAGCTGGAAAGAAGGTTTCAGTCGAAAGTTTTGGTACGGGTAGAGAGATGGCGCGCATACCAAGGCATTCAAGTGGGCGTGGAGGATTTGCTCCCATGACACGGGGAGGTTATAGGCCTCATCCACCACGCGTGAATAAAAAGATTAAGGAGAGAATTAATAGTAAGGAGAAAAGGCTTGCGCTTTTATCCGCGATCGCGTCGACTGCTGATTATGAATCGGTGGTTAAACGCGGTCACAGCTTTGATAAGGCTACATTAAAAAAACTCCCTATTGTTCTAGTTGATGATGTCGAAAAACTAGCACATACTAGAGAGGCGGTTTTCCTTCTTCAGAAGCTTGGTGTTTACATGGATGTTGAAAGAGTTAAGGATGGCGTTAAAATCCGTGCCGGAAAAGGCAAACTTCGTGGTAGAAGACTTAAGAGGAAGGTGGGCCCATTGATTATCTTCTCGTCAGGAACAGCACCGGCTATTAAGGCCTTCAGAAACATTGCTGGAGTGGACGCTGTTAGCGTTGAAGGTCTAAACATTGGGTTAGTTGCGCCTGGTGGTGTGCCTGGGAGGCTCACTATTTGGAGTAAGAAGGCGTTAATGTCTATAAGCGGGTGGTCGCTTTGAGTAAGAAAGAAAAAAAGAAAAAAGACGAGTCTGAGAAGGAGGATATCACTAAGAAAATTCAAGCGTTGAATGTGTTACTCGCCCCCCATGTAACCGAGAAAAGCATATCAATGATTGAGCGATTCAACACGCTTACATTCGTCGTTGACCCACGTTCTACTAAATCAGATATAAAGGCCGCTGTTCAGAGTCTTTATGGTGTTAAAATTGAACGTGTTAGAACAATAAACACAGTTGACAATAAGAAGAAAGCGTTCGTCAGGCTTAAACCAGAATACAAAGCACAGGAAATCGCGACACGGCTTGGTATACTCTAGTTTGGGTGAGTTAGAGAATGGGTAAACGTATTTTGGTTAGGAGGGCTGGTAGAGGCACCTCTGTTTTTCGTAGTCCAACTTGGAAAAGGGTTGGCGCTGCAAAGTACCCGCTAGTAGAACGGTTAAAAGGCGTTGTCGTAGAGCTGCTACATGATCCTGGAAGAGGCGTTCCAATTGCGAAAATCAAATATGGTGGAAACCATTTCTTTACAGTTGCTTGGGAAGGGTGTTGGGTGGGGCAAGAAGTAGAATTAGGCCAAGACGCTCCCCCACTTAACGGTAACATTCTTCCTCTCTCGGCTGTACCCGACGGTGCCAAGGTGTTCAATGTTGAGCTCAAGTTTGGCGATGGTGGTTCAATGGCTAGGGCTTCAGGCACATACTGCACCGTTGTTTCTCATAGTGAAGGTAAAGCTATATTGACTTTACCGTCTGGTACATCTAAGGTACTAGATTCACGTTGTCGGGCCACCATAGGGGTTGCTGCTGCTGGTGGAAGAATAGAGAAGCCATTCCTGAGGGCTGGTGCCAAATATCATTTAATGAAGACGAAGCCAACAAAGTATCCTAGGGTTAGAGGAGTAGCTATGAACATTGTAAGTCATCCACATGGTGGAGGAAACCATCCTTCTGTGAGTAGATCCACTACTATTAGCCGGCGATTACCTCCAGGGAAAAAGGTTGGGCATATCTCTGCAAGGCGGTCAGGCAGGCTTTAGTGGTAAAATTTTTCCAATTTTGCGACCTTGAACACCGCAAATAATGAAAAATGTTATAAAAGAATATATGTATCGAACACGTAGACCACTTATTGTGCTGTCAATATTAGACGGAATGCTGCCCAAGTAACATGTAAAGAAGTGAAAATAATATGGGATGTCTATAACTTGTACTAATGTATCTCGTTTTCGTGGATTTAGCCCGGGCGGACCACCCTAATCATTACCCCCCAACTCCGCATGTAAAGCGCTGCCTAGGTGGCACCAGGTGAAAGGCACAACCCTTTATTAACCCCTCAGCTCAAAACTAGAATATATGTCTGAAGCAGAAAGTTTAAGATTACAATATAAAGGGTATGACATCAATGCGCTAGCCGAGATGAATATGGAGGATCTAATAAAACTTTTTCCAGCGAGAGTGAGACGCAGCCTTAAGAGAGGTATTAAACCTGAGCAAGCGCCTCTAATAGAAAAGATAAGAAAGATTAAGAGGGATGGTCGGGGCTCTCAAAACATTAAGTTAAGGACGCATTGCAGGGATTTGATTGTGCTACCTGAGATGGTTGGGTTGACAATACATGTGCATAATGGGAAAGAGTTTGTGCCGATAGAGATTAAACCAGAGATGCTAGGCCACTATTTAGGGGAGTATGCGATAACCACTAAGAGAGTAGTTCATGGCGAACCCGGTATAAGGGCGACGCGGTCAAGTATGTATGTTCCACTTAAGTAGAGGGTTATTAAAGTTGACAAAAAGCGGGTATTCTATAGAGAACTACGACCCAACAACAATGGCTTTGGCGTCAGGTAGGGATCTACGTGTATCCTTTAAGAAGACGGTGAATGTGTGCAGGGCTATTAAGGGTATGCGTTTAGAGGTGGCAAAGGAGTTTTTAAGGGGGGTAGCCCAAGAAAAGATGCCTGTGGCATTTACAAAATATAGGAAGAAAGTGGGCCATAAAAGGTCTCTTGGAGGAGTCAGCGGTGCCGCTGGACGCTACCCCGTCCTCTCTGCTAAGGCGGTTTTAAAAGTCTTGGAGAACGCGGAGAACAACGCGTCGAAAAAAGGTTTGGATACTTCTCGTCTTGTGGTTTATCATGCGGCGGCTCAAAAAGCAGGTTTCATACCAAGGGTTTATCCTCGAGCATTTGGTAGGATCGATATTAAACATAGGGTTCTCACCCATGTTGAGATAGGTTTAAAGCAGATTGAGGAGTGAGTTGGTTATGGTTACCCCTGTTAAACAGTTTATTGCGGAGAACAAGAAGAAGCTCATGATCGATGAAAGATTGGAATCGATGTTTAGAAAAGCTGGTTACGCCGGGGTGGTTATAACAAAAATGCCACTTGGTCATCAAGTGTTAATCCAAGCTGAAAGACCTGGTATAATAATAGGCCGCAAGGGTTATTCGATAAGGGATTTGGCTTTACTGTTAAAACAAGAGTATCAGTTGGAGGACCCTCAAATAGATGTAAAAGGAGTAGATGTACCAGAGCTCAACGCCAGAATTATGGCTGGGCGGCTGCGTTCCTATTTAGAGCATGGTGCAAGGCAGAAAAGGGTGGCTTTTGCTTCGTTGGATTCTATATTGAAGGCAGGCGCTATGGGTGCTGAAGTTTCTTTGCGAGGTAAATTCACCACTGATCGTTCAAGGTTTATTAAGCTAAGAAAAGGCCAAATACACCAGTCAGGAGAGCCTGCTAACTTGGTGGATAAGGCAGTTACAAGTGTTCTCCTAAAGCCTGGAATAATTGGTATAAAGGTAAAGATAGCTTTACCTAATATGTACACACCTCAAGTCGTGTTTAAGCAGGTTGACCAATCTCTGCTAAACAACTTGAAAAAGCAACTTGAAGAAGAAAAACCACAAGAAAGTGTTGTAGATCAGGTAAAGAGCGAAGCATCTGGGCAGACTGTTGAACAACAACTTTTACAGCAAAACGGGAAGGTGCCTGAGCAATGAGTCAAGCACGTGCTAAGGAATCCAAAGAGGAGTTATTAAAGAAACTCTACGAGTTTAAATCTGAGTTGTTCAAGGAAAGAGCCACAGTTGTTACCAAAGGTGGTTCAAAGAATACCAAGGCTATCCGCACTATAAGAAAGAGTATAGCACAAGTCATAACCCTATTGGAAAGTAGAGATTAATGAGCAAAACCATTGGTAGCCTCATAGGGTTAGAAGTCGTGGTGCATTATAATCAGGTGCTAATCAGAGGTATAGTTTTTCAGGAGACACGTAATATGGTCAAGCTTAAAGTGGGCGACAAGTCTGTTTCCTTCCCTAAGAAGGAATCAACGTTAATCCTAAATGAATCTAAGGTTAAAGGATTACACCTTCTAGGGTTAGCGTGGAATAGGTTAAAGAGGTAATCGTGGTGGCGGCCAAAAACATTGGTATAACTGGAGTATTAGCGCCAGTAAAGTCGTGTAATGATGCTAATTGCCCCTATCATGGGCATTTAAAGGTGAGAGGAATAATTCTGGAATCTAAAGTCTATCAGATGCGTTCTAAGAACATGGTGGTTGTGGAGCGTGAGTACACATTCTATAATAAAAAATATCAAAGGTATGAGAGGCGTAGATCCAGAATTCACGCTCATTTGCCGCCATGTGTCGATGTGAATACAGGTGATGTTGTTTTGATCGGTGAAAGCAGACCTATTGCGAAGTCTGTTTCATTTGTAGTTTTAGGGAGGAGACTTTAGTATGGTAAAGCGTGGTGGAAGAAAGAGTGGCGCTACGTTTAGACCTAATATAAGCGCTGGCTTGCCGAATGAAGCTGAAATGGTTTGCGCGGATAACACTGGTGCTAAAACGCTTCAAATGGTAATGCTTTTAGGTTTTAAGGGTAGAGCTAGACGAATACCTGCAGCTGCTGTGGGCGACATAATTGTTGCCTCGGTAAAACGTGGCAACCCTCAGATGCGTAAACAGATAGTGCGAGCCGTTATCATAAGGCAGCGCATGCCGTTTAGAAGACCAGATGGGGTGCGAATCCAGTTCGAAGATAACGCGGCCGTTATAGTCACGCCAGAAGGCGAGTTAAAGGGGACTGAAGTCCGTGGCCCAGTTGCTAGAGAAGCGGTAGAACGTTTTCCTAAGCTTGGAAGCTTAGCGAGTATCGTGGTCTGAAAAAAGGAGGTTTATGGCATGAGTTTTAGTTCCAATAGGTATAAACAAAGAAAAAGGCTGTATAACGCTAGTTGGAGTTCTGCGATAAAACTTATGAGCGTTCCTCTGAGCAAGGATCTGAAAGCGCGCTTAAAAATAAAGTCTATACCGGTTCGCGCAAATGATACTGTAAAGATTGTTTCAGGGGGGTTCAAAGGGCGCTCAGGAAAAGTGGCCCGCACAGATGTTAAGAGGAGACTGGTCTATGTGGAGGGCATCACCGGTAAGGCTCAAAAAGGTAAAACCAAGCTTGTTGGTATTCATGTATCAAATTTGTTGCTAACGAGGCTTGACCTATCTGATAAATATAGAAAGCTTATTTTACAACGTAAAGGGGTATCACCCGAGTTGTTAGAGAAGGAGCCAGAGTTTGGTGTAGTTGAAGCGCCGGGGGCTGGTGAACCAGACACTGAAAGCGTAAAATCAGAGGCTACTAGCTCTGGCGAAACAGTAGCGAAAACTGAAGCGGTTGGGGGGAAACCTACGGAAGAAAAGAAAGAGCCTGAGGGAGGTAGTTGAGATATGGCTAAGATGGGTGGAAACAGGACTCTTAAGAGATATTCGGCGCCGTCTTGGTGGCCTGTGCTTAGGAAAGAACGTGCGTGGGTTGTTAAGCCCTCACCTGGGCCTCATTCTTCTTCGACTAGTCTACCTTTGCTGCTAGTGTTACGAGATTTGATGGGGATTACCCGAAACCTTCATGAGACGAGAACAATACTGAATGAGTCAAAGATTATGGTAAATGGGAAAGTTGTTAGAAGACCCGATTTTCCGATTGGTGTAATGGATATACTGAGCATACCAGATATGGGGGCTCACTATAGGGTGTTGCCTTATAATGGCTCGTTTGCGGCACACCGCATTCAAGATTCAGAGCTATTCCGCCTACTAAGGGTCGAGAATAAAACTATAGTTAAAGGGCTTAAGTTACAGCTAAATCTAAGTGGGGGGGTAAATATTCTTTTAGACCTTAAAGACCCGCAGGATGCTAAAAATAATGTTTACAGTACGCTTGATTCGCTGAAAACTGACCTTAGGGGCAAACAGATATTAGACCATTTGAAGCTCGATCTTGGCTCATATGTTTTAGTTATAAGTGGTAAAAACAGTGGGAGTCACGGCGTACTTCAAGAGATCGTGCCAGCCTTCAAACGGCGAAGGTCGCTTGTTAGGATTAAAGCTTCTGATGGGGGCATAATAGAGACAATATTGGATTATGTATATGTGGTGGGAAGGGAGGAGCCTATTATAACATTCCAAGGAGTGGAGTGATTTGGCGCAAGAAGTAGCAAAGTCCCCTGTGGAGCAGAACCCTATGCGTGAAATACTCGTCGAGAAAGTTGTTGTTAACATAGGTGTCGGCGAAGCGGGTGAGAGGGTAAAGAAAGCCGCAACCGTTCTGGAGCGCATAACAGGAGTCAAACCTGTCTATACTACGGCGCACAAGTCTATTCGTGAATTCTCTGTCAGAAAAGGTGAAGAAATAGGTTGTAAGGTGACTTTACGAGGCCCTAAAGCGGAAGCCTTTTTAAGAAAGGCTTTTGAAGCTGTCGGTAATACATTAAAGCGCAGTTCAATAGATAGTATGGGTAATTTCAGCTTTGGAGTAACAGAACACATATTTATTCCAGGTATAAAATATGATCCAGAATTAGGTATCTTTGGCCTTGATGTGTGCGTAAGATTGGTTAGGAGAGGCGCTCGCGTTTCTCTAAGAAAGTTAAGGCCACATAGGGTAGGTAAAAACCATATTGTGAGCCCTGAAGAAGCGGTGCGCTATGTTACGGAGAAATTCGGTGTCAGGGTGATATAGATGGGTAAACAATCTGTTCCGAAGCAAAGAAGATTTGGTCGAGGTTCACGTAGCTGTGTAAGGTGTGGGTCGCAAGGAAACCTAATACGAAGATATGGCTTAAATTTATGTCGGCAGTGTTTTAGAGAAGTAGCGGTTAAAATTGGGTTTAAAAAATATGACTAGGTGATTGTACAATGCCTTCTAAAAATTTGCTGTCCAACCTGATGAACGCCATCAAACTCTCCGAGCAACGCGGGAAAAAGAGCTGTGTAGTTGAAGGTACCTCTAAGTTTATTGGTAGAGTTCTTGCCGTAATCCAGAAGTCTGGATACATAGGTGAGTTCGAGTTTATAGATGATGGGCGTGGTGGAAAGCTAAAGATTCAATTATTGGGTAGGGTTAATGATTGTGGTGTAATTGTACCCCGTGTTAGTGTTGGTTCAGCCCAAATAGACCAACTGGCAACTCGTTATCTGCCATCGAAAGATATAGGCGTACTGGTAATTTCCTCGTCTAAAGGTGTTATGTCCCATCTTGAAGCAAGAGAAAAGAAAGCAGGAGGCGTGGCTGTCGCTTATGTTTATTAAGGGTGAAAGGGCATGAATATACCATATATTTCTAGGAGTTTAGAGATACCCGACAACGTTCAGATTGAAATTAAAGGTCAAACACTTATTGTAAAAGGCCCGTTAGGTCAGGTTTCACACAGTTTCGAGACCACTCCTCTTAGCTTTTCACTAGAAGGTAAAAAATTGGTGATCGCATTAAGCAACATAAAGAAGAAGGAAGTCAGCCTTCTTGGCACCGCCGAGGCCCATGTGAGAAACATGATAGTGGGTGTTACGAAGGGTTATAAGTATAGATTAAAGATGATTTATGCTCACTTCCCGGTTAATATAAAGGTGGAAGGCAATATTGTGAGAATTGAAAACTTCATTGGTGAGAGGGCGCCAAGAGTTGCTAAAATATTTGATGGGGTGAGCATAAGCGTTGAAGATAAAGATATAGTCGTTTCCGGGCTTGATAAGGAAAAGGTTTCTCAAAGTGCTGCTAATATTCAAAGGGCTACTAAGATCAGAGACTATGATCCTCGTGTTTTCTCTGATGGTATTTATGTGTATGCGAGGGAGTGATTAGGAGTGGCAGCTAATAAAGTTAGAAAACTTAAAACAGATATACCCAGGTTTCCTAGACCTTACCATTGGGTTAGGGTGAGACTTGGTGACTCTTGGCGAAAACCGCGAGGCATAGACAATAAACTTAGACATGCATTTAAAGGATACCCTCCCACCGTTAACATAGGGTATAGGACACCTCGACAAATGCGTGGTTTGCATCCGCGTGGGCTGATACCCACACGCGTTTCTAGTATGGCGGAACTTGAACTAGTGGACCCCTCAAAGCAGTGTGTTATTATAGCTTCAAATGTAGGTGCGCAGAAATTCGCCCGAATAGAAGCAGCCGCAAGTCAAAGGGGGGTCTACGTTGTCAACGGAAAACAGAAAAAGCAAGACCAAGATAACGTGAATAAGGAGGGGGAATAAATGTCCAATGTGCGTATCCAGAAAAAGTTGGCTGCTAAAATACTTGGAGTTGGTGCATCAAGAATCTACGTGGCGCCAGAGCACTTGGAAGACGTTTCGCAAGCTATAACTAGGGATGATGTACGCTCCCTCATAAAAACAGGTTTAATCGATATTCGTCCTCCATCAACTCCAACGAGGGGGAGGAAAAGACTTGTTAGGATAAAGAAGGCGAAGGGTAAAAGGAAGGCTGCTGGATCTAGGAAGGGAGGAATGGGTGTTAGAAGGCAGCCAGAGAGGGAGTGGGTACTCCGCGTTAGAAAACAAAGGCAATATTTAAGGAAACTCCGCGCGGACGGTGTGATCGATGCTAAGACCTACAGGGCTCTCTACCTTAAAATAAAGGGAGGAGTTTTTACTTCTCTGGCCTCCTTGAAGAACTATGTTGGGAAGTAGGGTGAGTATGGTAAATGTCGTATGGTCCAAGGTACAGGTTAAACTTTAAGAGGAGAAGATTAGGGCTCACAGATTACAGATTAAGGCTGAAATTGCTACTTTCAGGTAAGCCGCGCTTAGTGCTACGGAGGTCTAATCGCTATATTTACGCACAGCTGGTTTTCTCGCAAAGGAGTGATAAGACGTTTACATCGGTGTCGAGTAAAGAGCTTACCAGATTTGGCTATCCAGCGGGTTTGACATCTGCACCCGCGTGTTATTTAACCGGTTTGCTTATGGCTAAGCGGGTCTTAAAATTAGGCTTCAAAGAAGCGATACTTGATATGGGGTTGATTCACCATGTTGCCAAAAGCAATCTCTATGCCTTCGTTAAGGGATGTAGGGATGGAGGTTTGGAAATACCATGTTCGGAGGAGGTTTTACCTGAAGAGTTTAGGATTAGCGGTGGGCATATAGCTGAATATGCAAAGCTCCTTAAGGCCAATAATCAGGAAAAATACGCTAAGCAATTCTCTCAGTTTATATCCGCAAACGTTCAGCCAGAGAATCTCGTAGATGTTTTTAACGAAGTCAAGCGAAAAATAATGAGCGAGGGTGAGAAATAGATGTCCGTCCAAAATGAATGGGTCCCAAAAACAAAGTTGGGTAAGTTGGTCAAAGAGGGTAAAGTGAGCTCTATAAAGGATGTGATAGAATACAATATGCCGATTAGGGAGCATCAAATAGTTGATCTATTATTACCTAATTTAGAATCGAAAATCATCTATAGTGGGGTTGTTCAAAGGCAAACTGACGCAGGTGAGGTGAATAGTTTTAAGATTGTAACTGTTATTGGAAACAAGGATGGGTTTGTAGGTATTGGGTCAGGTAAGTCTCGACAGTTGAATGAGGCGCAGGAAAAAGCTTTGATTGATGCCAAACTTAATATAACGTATGTTGAGCGTGGCTGTGGCGCATGGGAGTGTAGATGTGGTACACAACACAGTGTACCCTATAAAGTATATGGGAAGGCGGGTAGCGTAGGCGTTCTTCTTATGCCGGCTCCAAAGGGTACAGGTATAGTGGCCTCAGAAATCGCTCAGCAAGTCTTGGCCTTGGCGGGTGTTCTTGACGTATGGGTTCAGAGTTTTGGGGAAACTCGCAATCATGTTAATACAGCTTACGCTACGCTTAATGCGCTCAGACGCGGCCTTAGATTTAAAAAACCAGTGGATTGGTCACGATAAGTGGGACTTATGGCTACGCTTCTAGGAATAATCAGGATCAGAGGGAAGGTGAATGTTTCAAAAGAGGACGAGGAGACCCTCTCACGGCTTTGCCTAAATAAAAGAAATAGCCTATCCTTATTCTATGATTCGCCCGCCATTCGGGGAATGTTGAAGAAAGTGGAGAAATACATAGCTTGGGGGGAGGTTGATAGTGCTACTCTCGCCATGTTACTTGAAAAAAGGGGGAAGATGAGGGGTGGAGTAAAGTTAAACGTTGAATCGCTACGAAAACTTGATTGTCAGTCGCATATCGAATTGGCTGAAGCAATAATGCAGGGTAGGTTGAATGAATATATAAGAAGGGGGTTAGTACGAAGCTTTAACATGACCCCTCCAAGCAAAGGCTTTGAAGGGGAACTCAACAAGCCTTTTTCAGGCGGCGGGGTGTTTGGGTATCATGGGAAGAGTATTTCAAAGTTAATAACAAGGATGGTGTAGGAATTGTCAGTACGTAGAGAGAAAAGGTCAAGAAAGTACAGAGGCACTAGGTCTGTGGGTTGGGGAAGAATCGGTCAGCATAGAAAAGCTGGATCGAAGGGTGGCGTCGGCAAGGCTGGCTTACATAAACATAAATGGAGTTGGACCGTTAAATATGGGAAGGATGCATTCGGGAAACACGGATTCAAGCGTGCGTGGATCAAACGCAAAGAAAGAGAGATTAATATTGAGCGTCTAGTTGAGTTGATTGCCAAACTGAACAGGACTGAAATAGACCTAGCAGAGTTGGGTTACACAAAACTACTTGGGAAGGGTGTTATCAATACAGAAATAAAGGTGAGTGTGCCAGCAGCCTCTAAGTCCGCAATAGAAAAGATTAAGAATGCCGGTGGCGAAGTGATAATCTCAGATATGGGTTAAACGTCATGGCCAGTAGATTTATATCTGCTCTAGCTGGGGTTGCCAAATTTCTCCCTGCAGCCTCTAAGCCTTCACAAAAACCTTCATTAAGGGAGAAGTTTGCGTGGACTGGCTTGGCGCTACTGGCTTTTCTGGTTATGGCAAGCACACCACTCTATGGAATACCTTCACAATTAAGCAATCAGTTCGACATTCAAAACCTGATATTTGCATCAAGACAGGGAACACTTATGCAGCTGGGTATAGGTCCTATAGTCACAGCCGGTATGATTATGCAGATATTGGTTGGCTCAAAAATTCTTGATGTTGACCTTTCAGACACTCAGGGTAGAATAGATTTCACTGAGGCTCAGAAGAGTTTTGCTGTCATATTTACGTTTATAGAGGCAGCCGCCTATGTGGGGGCGGGAATATTTGGAAGCCTAACTCTATCGCAAGAAGTACTGGTCTTCTTACAACTGGTTTTCGCTACCCTTCTCGTTATACTTCTAGATGAGATGCTACAGAAGGGGTGGGGTATAGGGAGCGGTATAAGTCTTTTTATACTAGCTGGCGTCGCCTTCCAAGTTGTGAATTCAGCTTTTTCGTTCCAACCGTATAACCCTACGGGTGTAAAACCAGTTTACGCCTATGGTGCTATCGTCGCAGCTATACAAGCTGCACTAAATGGACATTTTCTATCTAGTGTTATTCGTTACCCCGCAGTAGCCGGGTCTATTCCTCCCCCTGATCTCGTTGGATTGGTTGCAACTATTGTTTTCGTATTGATCTTAGCGTACATGCAGGGGATGAAGGTTGAAATACCTGTGGTTTATCAGAAAGCGCAGGGCTACAAAAGCAAAATCCCACTTCAATTTCTGTATGTTTCAAACGTCCCTGTTCTGTTGGCGGGGATACTGTTTTCGGATTATATTTTCTTCACGCAAATTATATGGTCAAGATTTGACCCGAATAATAATGTTTGGTACCTTAATTTCTTAGGCACCTACACACGAACCGCGAGTGGCATCCAACCAGCTGGTGGTATAGCTTGGTACTTGCAGAATCCTGGTGGACTCGGGGCAACAATTGAACAACCTATTAGAAGTTTGGTGTTTGTAGCGTTACTTGTCGTTCTTTCGGTTGTGTTTTCCTATATGTGGGTTGAGATAGCAGGTCTAGGTCCACGCGATCAAGCAGAGCAATTATCGGCTAGTGGTCTTCAAATAGCGGGCTTCCGTAGCTCCGTTGGTATAATTGAGGCGGTTTTACGTAAACCGATTTACGCGTTAACGTTTCTAAGTGCACTTGCTGCTGGTTTAATAGCTGGACTGGCAGATCTCTTGGGTGCATATGGTACAGGTATTGGTTTACTTCTTGCCGTATCTATAACATATCAGATATACCAGATATTGGTTCAGGAACAAATAGAAGAACTATATCCGGGCATAGCTCGTCTGCTAGAGTGAGGGTAAATGCATACTGACAATACACGTCTAGTTAGAAGTGGTAAGCTGGTGATAGTCGCAGGGATAAACGGCGTCGGCAAAACAACCGTTCTTAACACGATGCTCAAACTATTACCACAAGATTTGAAAGTTAACGTATTTAATTACGGCGATGTTATGCTTGACATTGCCAAAAGGAATGGGTGGGTAGGAGGCCGTGATGATTTAAGAAAATTGCCCCTTAGTAGGCAACTTCTTTTGCAAGAGGAGGCGGCTGAAAAGTTATTTGACCAAGCGCGACATGGGAATGTGGTTGTTGACACACATGCCCTGATAACTACTAAGAACGGTTTTCTACCAGGGCTCCCCAAGTGGGTTATAGAAACCCTGCAACCAGACGTCATTGTTTTGGTTGAAGCTTTGCCTGAGGAAATACTTAAACGCAGACTAAACGACACTATGAGGGTACGGGATGATCAGTCAACTGTAGAAGAAATAAAACTCTTTCTGGAATTAAATAGAAGTGCGGCTATCTCGTCAGCAGTCTTTGTTGGTGCAAGTGTCCTCATAGTCAGAAATGTCGAGGGCGATGCTACGCAAGCGGCTTCAAAGATCGTTAAACTTTTCACACCTGATAATGCATAGTTTAACATGGTTGTAATCACCGTTAGTGGCCCACCGGGTAGTGGTAAATCTACCGTCGCAAAGCGAATAGCCGACCTGCTTGGGTTGCGTTTTGTATCTGCAGGCCAGTTGTTTAGAGAGATAGCTCAATCGAAAGGCATCGATGTGGTTGGTCTAAATAAGCAGGCAGAGCAGGACTTCTCTATCGATAGACAAGTGGACGCTAGGTCTATTCTTGAGGCAGAGAAGGGCAATGTTATAATAGAGGGTCATTTAACTGGGTGGATTGTAAGAGATGCTGACCTTAAGGTCTACCTTAATGCTCCCTTAGACGTGAGGGCCAAACGCATCGCCGAGAGGGAGTCTATAAATATAGATAAGGCAATAAAAGAAACCGTGCAACGGGAGACCAGTGAGAAGGAACGGTTCAAAAAGATTTATGGGTTTAATTTGGATTTGCTAAGCAATTTTGACTTGGTTATCAACACGTCGCTTTATGACCTCCAAGATCTACTAGATGTGGTAATCAGTGCGATTTTAAAATCGAAACCTATTAAAGGTGTGATCGTGCAATGATAGAGGTGTTTCTTCCTATTCAAAGAAATAGGGATAAGTTTTTGGTGTTAAGGGAGGATGTTAGATGGAATTATAAGAATCCCCGCGAATTATATCCTAATGTCAACTCTCTGCTAACGAGGAGCTTTATTAATGTTGATAAGCCACGTGGACCCAGTAGCCATGAAGTAACTGCGTGGGTTGGTCGTCTATTGGATGTGAAAAAGATTGGCCACGGGGGGACCCTAGTGGAATACGGGGAAATCCCCCTGTTAGTGGCGTTTTAACTGTTACTTTGAATTCCGCCAATCGCTTGCTTAAATGGCTTATGAACACGGATAAGGTGTATGTCGGGATAATGAAGTTGCATGAAACTATCGATATTAAAGAAGTCTATAATATAATGAAAGAGTTTGAAACGGTAATTTATCAGACGCCGCCAATGAAATCAGCGGTTAAGCGTAGCATAAGAAAGCGTCGTATATATTCATTTATTCCACTTGAATCAGATAGTAACTATGTCTTGTTTAAGGCTCATGTTGAATCCGGAACATACATCCGAAAACTATGCTTCGATGTGGGTGAAGCCCTCGGTGTGGGAATAAATATGATTGAACTCAGACGGATAAGGAGCGGCGTATTTGTTGAGTCAAGTACTGTGACACTCAATCAGCTAGCATACTATACGTCGGTTTACAAAGAGACGGGAGAATCATCAGAGCTAACTAAGCTACTTAACCCGATAGAAGAAATACTGGTAGATAAGCCCTTAATCATCGTAAGGGAATCGGCCAAGAAAAACCTCTATACGGGAGCTTCGCTCAGCGTTCGTGGCGTGATTTGTATATCGAATGACATAAAAAGTGGAGGCGAAGCCTTTGTCTGCTCCGAAAACGGAGAGCTTATAGAAGTGGTACGCTGTTTGAGGAACGCTGAAGACTTGCTTGGTATAGAAAGTGGTATAGTAGCAACACCAATAAGGGTGCTCGAACCAATAAATGCTGGTGCCGGGGTCTCCTAGCCTGGCAGGGAGCGGGCCTGGAGAGCCCGTGGTCCTTGTGGCCGCGCGGGTTCAAATCCCGCCCCCGGCGTCGAATGTTCTACGCTTGGGTTAATAAGAGAAACTTAAATAACTTCTATTTTCTTTGAATATAGTCTAGGTGGAGTATTGATTGTCGGCTACGTCGTATAGGGCGATTGTAAGGTTGATGGGGGTTGACCTTCCTGGTAATTTGAAGGTAGGATACGCCTTACCTAGGATACGAGGTGTTGGCACGTCGTTTGCAAGCGCGGCTCTGCGCGTGTTGGGAATAGATCCTAACTCCCCAATTGGTGTCTTGACTGATAAGCATATATCTGACCTTGAAAGCGTTTTGCGGAATCCCGCGCAGTATGGGATCCCGTCATGGTTATTCAATAGACAGAGAGATCCTATTAGTGGTCAGAACCTCCATGTTATAGGTCCAGATCTGCTTATGGCTCTTAGAAGAGATGTTGAGACAATGATAAAGACTAGGAGTTGGAAAGGTGTTCGTCATTCCTTAGGTTTAAAGGTGCGTGGCCAGAAGACAAAGACAACTGGTAGACTTGGGCAAACAGTGGGAGTGAAAAGAAAGAAGGAAATTGCTCAGGCTCAACAGCAAAAAACTGAGGCGAGTAAGTAGATGGGTGATCCTCGGCGTATTAAACGTGTTTGGGAAGGCCCACGACATCCTTGGAGACGAGAGGACCTATACGAGGGTCTTAGCTTAATAGGCGAATACGGGTTAAGAAATAAGAAAGAGCTCTTTAAAGCGCAAACTATTGCGAGGCGTTACAGAAAGATGGCACGAGAGGTCTTGGCTTTACCCGAAAATGAGCGATTAATTCAGGAACGGCCTCTTATTCTAAGGTTATATAGGAAGGGGCTTATAAAATATCAGGATGCTACTGCTGATGCTGTGCTTTCCTTAACGGCAAAAGATGTCTTAGAGAGAAGACTGCAGACAATAGTTTTTAGGAAGGGCTTAGCTCCAACTATACACGCTGCGAGACAAATGGTTGTTCACAGGCACGTAACCGTTAATGGTCGTATAGTTGATATTCCTGGTTATCTTGTTAATTTGGACGAGGAGGAAAAGGTAAGCATATCTTCCAAGAGTGTATTCTATTCACGTTACCAGCATAAGATTAACGAAAACACTGCGCAGAAAGTGGAGGGATGAAGCATAATGTCGCAACTAGATTTACGATGGGGGTTGGCTCATATTTTTAGTTCCTATAACAACACCATAGTTCATATTACTGACCTGTCAGGCGCTGAAACCGTTGGTGTTAGCTCTGGTGGTAGGGTAGTAAAAGCTGATAGAGAAAAGGCTTCTCCATACGCAGCTATGCTTTCAGCTTCGCAGGCCGCGCAGCAGGCATCAGCGAAGGGGATAAACGCGCTGGTGGTCTACGTTAGGGCTCCAGGGGGTCATGGACCGAAAACGCCTGGGCCGGGTGCACAATCCGCTATCAGAGCGTTATCTCGTGCTGGATTCATGATCGGTAAGATTACAGATGTCACGCCTCTTCCAACAGACTCAACACGTCGCCCTGGAGGCAGGCGGGGTAGAAGGGTGTAGGTTTTGTCACAAGTCGAGTTATCAGTAAAGGTCATAGAAGATAAGCCAGGCTTATTAACTGTTGAGTTTTCAAATTTAAGACGCGAGGTCTTAAACGGTATTCGGAGAACAATACTTGCTGAGGTACCTACACTTGCAATAGATGAAGTCCTTTTTACAGAAAATTCGTCGCCTATTTATGGAGAGTATATCGCACACAGGCTGGGAATGGTGCCGATTAAGACACCGGATGACCCTGAAATCCTTTCTCAGATTTCCATTGACATCCAAGGTGGTAACCCTCCTAACATGAGAGTTGAATATCAGTTGCGTGCTGAATGCCCACCACAGCTAGGCCAACCGCTCACTGTATCCTCGGATATGTTGAAACCTCTTGGTGTCGAAGAGGCTAGGCCAGTGTATGACAATATTCAGTTGTTTAAGCTCGGCCAGAATCAAGTTGTCGAACTTCAGGCTACCGCTAGGTATGGTTTGGGTAAGCAGCACGCGAAATTCAGTCCTGTGAGCCCAGTAGTGTATACTTACAAACCTGTTTTGATTTTCGATAAAACCAAAGATGAGCCATGCGATCAGCATGTAAGCGTATGCCCGACTAACTGTTTAGAGTATAAGCATGGTGAGCTTGTGTTTACGAACCCTTGGGACTGTATATTATGCCGTGCATGTGAAAAAGCATGTAAAACTGGTGCGACAAAGATTATGTGGGATGAGAGTGTTGCTCGTCTAACTATAGAGGCAACAGGTAGTTTACCTCCAAAGGTAATACTTAAAACTGCGATCCTTATTTTACTCAAGAAGTTTAAGCTGGTTTCCGAGAAAGTTGTAGCTTAAGAGGTAGATAATAATGCGTAGAACTGGTCCCACAAATATTTGGTTAAGGCTTTTAGCATCAAGGCTAATAAAATATTCAAATATTTATAAATGTAAGGTCTGGAGACGTATTGCGACAGATCTTCTAAAACCATCGAGGCAAAGAGTAGCGGTCAATCTATCGCTTATAGAAAGGAGTACTACTGAAGGATTAACGGTTATTGTTCCTGGTAGCGTATTGGGCTCTGGCCGGCTTAGTAAGCCAGTTAAAATCGCAGCGTATAGATTTAGCGCTACTGCTAAAAGAAAGATTATTGAGGCGGGTGGTCAGGTGCTGACACTCGATGAGTTATTGGAGCAGAACCCTAAAGGTAAAGGAGTGATTATTCTAAGATGAGTTCGACCTCTAAAAGCAAGGCGATGACTATTTATTTGAATGGTGAGGGCCAAGTTTTGGGAAGGCTCGCCTCAGTAGTGGCTAAAAACTTACTTAGAGGTAACCAAGTGGTGGTTGTTAACGCAGAAAAGATTGTGCTAAAGGGTAGTTGGTCATCCGTGGAGAAGGAATGGCAATCTAGATTTGAGCTTAAATCCGCAATAAATCCATTTAGATATTCACCCAAGCGATATGTTAGGCCAGACATGTATTTTAGAAGAGTTGTCAGGGGTATGCTACCTTGGAGAAAACCTAAGGGTAAACAGGCGTTACGTGGGTTGCGTATCTATATAGGTGTTCCAAAACACCTCGAAAACGTCGAATTCATAAATTACAAAGATACTTATGGTGGTTCGGGTAAGCATTATGTTACTCTATCCAAGGTCGCTGTAAGATTCGGGTGGAAAGAGGTCGAGAATGCAAATGGTTGATGTGATAGTTTCGGGTAAGAGAAAGACCGCAGTGGCTCGGGCAATAATAAGGGAGGGTGTCGGCCGGGTTGTCTATAACGGTTATCCTATAGAAGCGTACCCCAATGAGCAAGCAAAGCAAAGGATAATGGAGCCCCTCAACATAATTCCTGAAAAGCTTAGAAACCAGGTTGACATATTCATAAATGCCCATGGTGGTGGTTTTATGGGTCAAGCTGATGCGGCTAGAATGGCTATTGGTCTGGGTCTAGTTAAATACACTGGGTCAGATGAGATAAAAAGGATTCTAACGGAATATGATAGGACTATTCTGAGTGGTGACCCACGTAGAAAGGAACCCAAAAAATTTGGTGGACCTGGAGCAAGAAGGAGATTCCAGAAATCTTACAGGTGATATGGGTTGCTTTTTCCAATCAGATGCTTTACATGTGGTAAGGTATTGGGAGATAAATGGGATGAATATAAAAAAAGAGTGGATGCTGGTGAGCCTCCTTCAAAAATATTGGATGATCTTGGGGTTAAACGCTATTGTTGTAGAAGAATGTTTATATCATACGTCGAGATCATGGACGAAGTCCTTAAATTCACTGTTTATAAGGCTGAAAACATAGGTGAGAAGATTGGCGGAGAAAGCTGAATTACTCGTGCCCGAAGATCTCTATAAGGCCAACAACGTTAACATAGGCACTAACCGCAAAGCCAAATTAATGTCAAGGTTTATTCAAGGAATTCAGTCTGACGGTATATACCTTTTTAATGTTTATCAAATAAATGAAAGAATAAGATATGCGAGTGCTTTTTTGGCGCAGTTTCAGCCTGAAAAAGTCGTCGCTGTAGGCTTAAGAAGAAACGCGTATGCACCAGTTCTCAAATTCGCCGCTAACACAAAGTCAACCCCACTTGTCGAAAGCTTCGTTGCTGGCACATTTACAAACCCACTCCTTCCATCCTACATTGAACCAGACGCCGTCCTCATTTCCGATCCACTAAATGAGAACCAACCAGTAATGGAAGCGGCTGAAATGGGTATTCCCATCATCGCTGTGTGTGATACCGATTCTCCAGTAGAGTATGTTGACTATGTTATACCTGCGAACAATAGAGGGAGAAAGTCTCTCGCACTGGTCTATTGGTTGCTAGCAAGGGAAATACTTAGAATACGCGGTGAACTCCTCAACGTCGATGAGTGGAGTGTAAAACCAGAAGACTTTGAGAAAGTTCTATGAGTTCGCCAAAAAGCTATATTAGGAAGTTCGCCGTTGCCGGCGGGTTTTACCCCCGAGACCCCGGTTTGTTGCAAAAAGAGTTAGAGAGATCATTTAGTTTGGGATACGGCGAACACATAGATTCAAGTGAGCAGCTGCCAATTGCGGGCGCGATCGTGCCCCATGCTGGGTACACATATTCTGGAAGCATTGCATCATATTCATATGGCTTCCTTAAATCAAGGATAAAACCGCGAAGCGTTATAATAGTTGGCCCGAACCATACGGGTTATGGTACACCTGTGAGCGTCTGGCCTAAAGGTGTATGGGAAACCCCATTAGGAGCCTTACAGGTAGATGAAAAAATTTCAGAAAAGTTACTGGAGACATTTCCAGATTTTGACCAATCGTCCCACCTATTTGAGCATTCTATCGAAGTTCAATTACCTTTTATTCAGTTTATATATGGGGTCGATGTAAAAATTGTTCCGGTATGTGTATTAGATCAATCACTGCAAACTTCAATTGCACTTGGTGACGCCATAGCTAACGCAGTAAGTGACCGCCCTATTGTCCTATTAGCTAGCTCGGATTTCTCACATTATGTTCCTCAGACCATTGCAGAGCAGAATGACCGCGCACTTATCCAAGCAATCCTCGATATGGATGAGGAAAAGGTTTTAAGTATAGCTGACAACTTAGACGTTAACGCATGTGGTTTAGGGCCTATAGTTACAGTTATACATGCGTTAAAGATTTTAGGCGTTGGAAAAGCTCAGGTGCTCAAATATGCGACTAGCGGGGATGTTACTGGCAACTACGAAAGCGTGGTAGGATATGCCTCGATAGTGTTCTACTAAAATGAAGCGTGTAAGCATCAGCGTTCCTGTGCCTTTACTTGGCGATCCAACTATATTTCCGTCAGAACCATTTATTATAGCGGCTGGAAAAGAATTGACTGTAGTATGCGACGAAGAAGGTTTACGGTCAATTCAAGATTTGTACAATAGAATAATAGAAACCAATAAACTACGCCTACCCAATCTCTCCCAAGACCAAAAAGAGTGTCTATATTTGGCAGCGGCGCTAAAGATTAAGCATGGCGACGGTATCTCAAGCGCACTCGTATCAAAAGAATTGAAACCTATATTTGGCCGTAAGTGGCAGCTCTCACTGCCATTGGTTTATGCGAGCTATACTGGTTATTGTATTGCAGCGAAAAAATCCGAAGACCCTGTAATAGTCTTTAAAAGGAGATTGCTTAAATTGCATGATGAATACATAGAGCTAGACTGTCTCAAAAAAACGCGTTTATCTAGCTATGTTACAGATGTCGTGAGTCATGCTGTGGGTAGATTATCAGTTGAGGCCGCTGAAGCCTTAAGGAAAAGGAACACCAGCGCTTTGGCTGCTGTCTTAAATTGCTTCTCAGGGCTACTTTTAGCTTCATTCGAATGGGACGAAAACCTTTTGAAACTGAACCAATATATAACGTCTACCCATAAAAAAGGCTATAAAGGATGTGCTTATATCCCATCTTGGAAAATTCTTGTTAAGCTATGAAGCCGACCGTTATAGTAAAAATTGGCGGTAGTGTTATCACCGATAAGAACACTGGGTCTCTAAAGGTAAACACAAGTGAACTAAGACGCATAATAGATGAGCTATCTTCAACCAAATTAAACTTGGTACTTGTCCATGGTGGTGGTACCTTCGGCCATACATTAGCCAAAAAATACTCTGTTCACAAAGGAAAGCAATATTCATCCACATACGCTGCTTCTAAGGTTATGGTCAGTATGATGCATTTAAACAGTATAATTATGGACACTATGATTGAAAAAGGTTTATCCCCTTTTAGCTTCCCTCCGCACGCAATATTAAGTGGTCAAGGAAGATTCAGAGTTTATCAGAAGAAATTATTCAATCTTGCTTTGAACGAGGGATTTATTCCTGTGACATTTGGTGATGTGATTTTAGATCAGAAAACAGGGTTTAAAATACTCTCTGGTGATTTTCTTGCGGCCGAGTTGGCTATTGTCTTACAAGCAAAGAGGCTAGTTTTTGGTACAAACGTTGACGGCGTGTTTCCAAATTTAGATGATAATCGAATTCTCCGCGAGGTCAATCGCTCCACAAAATTCTTCTCCGTGACGACTGATGTTACAGGTGGAATACAATATAAAGTAAAACAAGGGCTAAGAGCGGCTAGGGCGGGCATAGAGACTTTAATTATTAATGCATCCAAGCCTGGTATCATGAAAGCTGCAATTTCTGGTCAAAAGATCCTGTGCACTAAAATTGTATGGGAATAGAGTGAGTAGGAACTTGAAATACAAGCTTTCAATAACTAACGAAATGCCGCACTTAAATTTTCTTTTTAGTTAACTAATATATATTAGAAGGTTATTATTAACATTGAGTTGGGAGGCAAGGTTTGTTAATTATTTTTAAACTAAATAGCTACTTTATTCATGTGTAGATGTACCGAACTAGTTGGGTCCATGCATTAGGGAGCATCTTGGCTCGGCTTCCTAACAGTAAGTACTTTGTTTGTGTTTTGGACAAACTAAAATATTTGTGGGACTTTTTTAAGAGGGGTTAAATGTCTGTGAATGAAAGCGGTATCACCGCTCAGTTATCTGAAGCTATAAAAATAGAAGCTGACAAGATTAATCACTTACTCACCAAATACTTAGATGGAAGTCCAGAGGGGCTCTATAATTCGGCTAAATATCTTCCTAGTTTGGGCGGTAAAAGGCTAAGGCCTTTCGTGACTATTACCTGCGGCAGAATGTTGGGAGCAACGGAGGAGCCTCTTTATCTTTCCGCTTTAGGCGTTGAGTTGCTCCATAACTTTACGCTTGTTCATGACGACATAATCGATCGTGATGATTATAGACGAGGACACCCAACTGTGCATAAAGTTTATGGTGAGCCAATCGCAATTCTCACAGGCGATCTACTGTTTGCAAAAGCCTTTGAAGCCGTCATCTTGGCCGAAAAACTGAGTGGTAGTAAGGGTGTTGCGCAGCAACTGGTTAATGCAGCTATAAAACTTGACGAAGGACAATTCTTAGACGTAAGCTTTGAAAATAAGGGAAACATAGGAATGGAGCAATATCTCGAAATGGTCACTTTAAAAACTGGGGTTCTATATGAGGCCGCAGCTGTTATTGGTGGACTTCTCACTCACGCAACGATGAAGGAAGATGAAGAACTTACCGCTCTGGCCGAATATGGAAAAAACTTAGGATTGTGCTTCCAAATACGGGATGACTATCTGGGCATCTTTGGAGACCCTAAAAAAACAGGTAAAGCCGTTGGGAACGATATTAGGCGTGGTAAAAGAACAGCGGTCACAATACTGGCTTCGAAGTTTGCCGACGATAAAACACTTCATCTAATGAGTACAATATCAAATCAGGATAAAGTTGATGATTCAGTCTTAATTGAGGTGGTTGAAGGCTTAAAAAGAAAAGGGATAGATTCCAAATGCATGGATTTGGCTAGTAGTTTTGGGTTGAAAGCTCTCGACGCACTTTCAGTCTTCCCTGATAATGAGCAAAGAAAACTCCTCATTGATTTGGTAAACTATGCGTGGAAGAGAGAACATTAAGGTAGATACTTAATGAGCTTAACTGAAGATGTTAAATCGGAGATTCTTGCGTATACTCTTAAAAATGCATTAGAACACGAGGGAAAACCATCATCACAAGCGATACTTGGTAAAATAATAGCTAATCATCCGCAGTTAAAAGCCAATATATCGGCAATTAAAATGTTAATCGATGACACTGTAAAATACGTTCTAACTCTATCTGTGGAGCAGCAGCAAAGAGAATATGAAAAATACTCTGATTATATCCTTGATTTTAAACCAAACGTAGACGAAAAGAGCAATGTTCTTCCCGAACTACCTAACCGCCCCCCCGTTATTGTCACAAGGTTTGCACCCAATCCAGACGGGCCCATCCACATTGGGAACCTTAGGGCAGCAGTTCTTAGCTACAGTTATGCTAGAATGTATAAAGGAAAATTTATTCTTAGACTAGAAGACACTGACCCGAAAGTGAAACCACCTATGCTAAGTGCATACGAGTGGATAAAACAAGATTTAATATGGCTCGGTTTAGATTGGGATGAATTCTATATTCAGTCTGATAGGATCGAATTGTACTATGATTATGCCTTAAAGTTAACTGACAAAGGTGATGCGTATGTGTGTGAGTGTTCTCCCGAAGAGTTCAAATCATACAAGCTGCTAGGTAAGAGCTGCCCACACCGGACGCGGACAGACTCCGTTTCCCTCTTACAGAAGATGATTTCAGGCCTTGTAGAAGAGGGTAAGGCGGTCTTAAGATTAAAGACCTCGATGGAGGATCCAAATCCAGCCCTGCGGGATCCTCCCTTATTACGTATAGTTAACACCAATATAACCCCCCACCCACGTGTTGGCGCTAAGTATAGGGTCTTTCCACTATACAATTTTTCTGCAGCAATCGATGACTCGCTAATGGGTATAACGCTTATCCTCCGTGGAAAAGAGCATTTGACAAATAGTATCATTCAAGGGAAAATTCAGGAAAAACTCGGCTTAAAAAAACCGATGTCAGTGGAGTTTGGCAGGCTTAATCTTGAAGGCTACATTCTTAGTAAATCTAAGATCAAAAATTCACTTCGTTCTCATGAATTTCTCTCGGATTGGCCGACTACGAGTGATGGGTGGGACGATCCAAGGTTGGCAACTATAATGAGTTTGCGGAGGCGAGGCATTCAGCCCCAAGCTCTCGTTGAGTTAATGCTAGAAGTAGGACCAAAGCCAATCGATGCTTCTATAAGCTGGGATAATCTAGCCGCAATTAATCGACGTATAATAGAGCCCATAGCCAAAAGATTTTTCGCTGTTCTCAACCCTCAAAACCTAATTGTTAAAGGTGTACCAACTGAGAATCCGTTTATAAGCGCTAGGATAAAGGTTCACCCCAGCCGCCCAGAATTGGGTGAGAGAAAGATAGAACTACCGATTCGAGATGGTTGTGCATCTATCATGGTTGCGAAATCGGACCTAGAAGGCTTACCAAAAACCGTAAGGTTGATGGACCTTTTCAATATTGAGATTCAAAGACTTTCTGAGAGCGGCGCGGTTGGATATTATAAATCTAAAGAAGTGGAGGAAGCAAAAAGAAACAGGTACCCGATTATTCAATGGGTCCCCACAATGGACTCTGTTAATATGGTGATGTATAAAGCTGTTGGCCTAAATCTAGAGAAACATACAGGAATAATAGAGTCATCGATAACCCATGAGCCAGTTGGGAGCGTGATTCAAATGGTCAGGATAGGGTATGCCAGAATAGATGCGAGTCGCGAATCTAATAATGGCAGCATAAGGGTCATATTCACGCATGATTAATTTAGTGTTTCTACTTGGATAATGTGCACGTGAGCATAACTGCTCAGTCTGTTGTGTGGCCCGTGGCGTGGTGGTTATTCTAACGTTCATGGCTTAGCTAGTTTGTTGATTTGTGGGTTATATCCATAAAGCTTTAAAACCGCTTTGGCTATCCCATTATCTGCCAATGATGGCTCGTGAATAAACATGTCGACCCCATTTTATGTGACTTATCAAACAACACCTGAGCTTGAGGAGAAGGCGTTACAGCTATTGAAGAAGGCTCATGAAAACGGAAAGGTAAGAAAGGGTACAAATGAAACAACAAAAGCTGTGGAAAGAGGGTTAGCCAAGCTTGTGGTTTTGGCAACCGATGTTCAACCGCCTGAAGTTGTAGCGCATTTACCACTGCTATGTGAAGAGAGAAAAGTGCCATATGTGTTCGTGACGTCTAAGCAGAAGATCGGTCAAGCGGCTGGACTCGAGGTGAGCGCAGCAGCCGCCTGCGTAGTGGAAACCCAAGAAAAAGATTTACTAGCAGAAATCACAAACACCATTTCATCGCTAAAACAACAAAAGAAATAGTTGAGGCGTAAGTTTGCATGAGTAGCCAATCTACCGAAGATGCCTTCCCCGCGGAAGTTGTCTCCATTGTAGGGAGAACGGGTGTGGCAGGCGAGGTTACACAAGTCAGGGTCAGGGTTCTTTCGGGTTCTATGAAGGGTAGGACAATAACTAGGAACGTGTTGGGACCAGTACGCTTAGGCGACATTCTCATGCTTAGAGAAACAGAGAGAGAGGCAAGAAAGATATCAACGAGGCGATAAGCATGGTTAGAATAGTGGAATGCAGTTTTTGTGGTAAAAAAATAAATCCTGGTTCACTATTGCTATATGTGAGGACGGATGGCACGATACTTAGATTTTGCAGTAGAAAATGTAAGCACAACATGCTGTATCTGAAAAGGAGGCCACAAAAACTCAAATGGACAAATAAATACATTAAAATTAAGGGGTAAGTAGTTGGAATATGGCGCATGAAAAGACACTTTTAATGATTAAACCCGATGGCGTCAAGGCGCGTCTTACGGGGGAAGTAATAAAAAGAATCGAGATGAAGGGTCTTCGCATATCGGCTATAAAGAAGTTTAAGTTCGATAGGAACTTAGCTGAGAAATTCTATGCTGTGCATAAATCAAAACCCTTCTTCGAGGACCTTGTTAATTTTATAACATCGGGTGAAGTTGTGGCATTAGTAGTGGAGGGGGAGTCGGCTGTTGGGGTTGTAAGAAGACTTATAGGTCCAACAAATGCTAGTGAAGCACCACCAGGTACTATCCGTGGGGACTTTGCGAACTCTGTCCAAGAAAATGTTGTTCATGCATCCGACTCTGTTTCGTCCGCCGAATATGAGATAGGTCTCCTTTTTTAAGGTAAGTAGTTCCCACCCGGAAACACCTAAATCTCCTTATTATGATTACAATCGGGGGTGAGTGTGATTAGCCTTCGACAACCGATAATTACCATGTTAGGTCATGTTGATGCAGGTAAAACTTCTCTTCTTGATAAAATTAGAGGTACAACGGTCCAGCTCCGAGAAGTTGCGGGCATGATCCCCTGATGCCAAACGCAACATATCGGAGCGAGTTTCATTCATGCAGAAGCAATTCAAAACATCTCTGGGCGGTTAATGGCTAAATATGGTGTTAGGCTAGAAGTACCGGGTTTGCTCTTTATTGATACGCCTGGGCATGAAGCATTTGTTAATCTTCGAAAAAGAGGCGGAAGTATAGCTGATATAGCCATAGTCGTTGTAGATGCTGAAAAAGGAATAGAAAACCAAACAGTAGAAAGTATTAAAATATTAAAAGAAAGGAAGACTCCTTTCTTGGTCGCTATGAATAAAATTGATAGAATCCCTGGATGGGTCTCACATCCCGAACTGGATGTTGTGAGTAGTATTGATAGACAAACTGCTAAGGTCAAAACAATGTTTGATACACTGTTTTATAGATTGGTGAACGATTTAAATCAACTCGGTTTCACTGCTGAGAGGTTTGATAGGGTCAAGGATTTCCGTAGCGTTTTAACTATTGTACCCGTGAGTGCAGTCACTAGCGAAGGCATTCCTGAATTACTACTTGTTACTGCAGGCTTATGCCAAGTGTTTCTAAGAAAGCGCCTACAAGTGAACCCTGATGACACAAAGGGTGTTGTATTAGAAGTAAAAGAAGAGCAAGGATTGGGATATACGCTTGACGCTATAATATATGACGGCATTTTACGAAAGAATGATAATATTATTGTCATGGGGATAAATGAACCGATTATCACAAAAGTCAAAGCCCTCTTACTACCGCGTCAACCGATTCCCGGGGGTTCTACCGAAAAGTTCACTGAGATCATGGAGGCCCCTGCAGCCATTGGTGTTAAAATTGTTGCGGCAGACTTAGAAGGAGTAATAGCTGGATCCCCCATTTATGTTGTCAACAACCCCACCCAAATTAATGAAGCAAAATTGAAAGTGCTACAAGAAATTGAATCGATAAAGATAAAGACCGATAGCGAAGGTGTTGTGGTTAAGGCAGACACGTTGGGAACACTTGAAGCGCTTGTTGACTCACTTAAGAAAAATGGTATTCCAATACGTATAGCTGATATTGGAAGTGTTTCGAAGCGAGATCTATTAGAGGCGTCAATTAGCAGGAGGGAGAACCCACTCTATGGCGTCATTCTAGCGTTTAACGTGAAATTCCTCCAAGGAATAGAGGAAGAGGCAAAGGCTCTTAATATACCAGTATTCAAAAGCCAAATAATATATGAGCTAATAGATGGATATCTTAAGTGGTTGGAGGAGGAAAAGAACCGCCTCCTTAAATTAGAGTTGGATACCATAGTAAAACCTGGTAAAATAAAGGTTATCCCCGGTTATGTGTTCAGGAGGAGTAACCCTGTAATAATTGGCGTAGAAGTCTTGGGTGGTTCAATAAAATCGGGTTACTCTCTTGTGTCAGAAAGGGGGGTTAAATTGGGTGAAATAATGCAAATTCAATACAATGGTCAACCAGTTAACCAAGCTGTAAAAGGGCAGAGCGTTGCTGTGTCTATAAAGGGCGACATTACGTTTGGAAGACAATTGAAAGAGGGTGAGATATTGTATGTGGCGGTTCCATTCGAACATTTCGCATTGCTCAAAACAAAGTATCATGAGTTTCTATCAGATGATGAAAGAAACATACTTGACGAGTATGCAGGAATCATATTGGGCAAGTAATTCTTAGTTCTGGATAGTATTTGGGCGACGTTACCCGAGGCGCCGGTATCAAGTATAATAAGCGCTCGCTCGGAGAACTCTCACGTATGCAGCAGATTTTCGTTGTTAGTTCATCATTTTTGCTCCCTAAGTATGCACATAGTCTCGCATTCAAAGTTCGTTTGCCATGCTTGTTGCTACTTCGGCTCATCTAATCCACCACAGATAGTTTGCTTAAACCTAAGAAACGTGGATATGTGTAGGTTAGACGGCGACTTATTAGTAAAATTTAAAGGGGGTGATGCTGAAGACTATAATATGGTCGAATTCAAGGTTGTGGTCTCATATAAAGATGGGAAGACGGAGACTGTGAGTGTTAGCGGCCAGAATGCTTCTAATTTCATCGGTTTGAGAATAGGGGATAAGGTTGATGGTTCGCTAGTGGGTAAACCTGAGTACGAGTTAGTTATAACTGGTGGAAGCGATTCTGCTGGGTTTCCGATGTTGAAGAACATTCAGGGCGGTGGGCTTGTACGAGTTTTATTAAAGGACAAAAAAGGTATTCGTAAAAGAGTCCTGAGGAGGGGTTCGATGATAACTGAATCCGTTGTTCAGATAAACACTGCTGCAGTTAAAAAGGGCTGAGTTATTGAATGCAGAATCTTAAGCCTGTATTAAATATAGGTGTGGTAGGACACGTAGACCATGGTAAATCAACTCTAGTTAAAGCGCTTACAGGTGTATGGACTGCTAAACATAGCGAAGAGATTAAGCGTGGTATGACTATAAAGTTAGGGTTTGCTAACGCTGCTTTTTATAAATGCCCCGCCTGTGGAAAATATAGTTCTTCAGATAGATGCCCATATTGTGGTAATGTCACGCAATTCATTCGTGCTGTTTCATTTGTGGATTCGCCTGGTCATGAGGTACTTATGGCTAGGATGCTCAGTGGTGCGGCAATAATGGATGGGGCTATTTTGGTGATTGCGGCAAACGAACCATGCCCCCAGCCTCAGACAAGAGAACACTTTGCAGCGTTGGAAATAATTGGTGTTCGTAATCTCGTCATCGTGCAAAACAAGGTTGATGTGGTTGACCCCGAGGCTGCCAAACAAAATTACAAGGAAATTAAGCAAATGGTGTCAGGGACTTGGGCGGAGAGAGCACCAATCATACCTGTCTCTGCATTAAGAGGTGCTAATCTATCGGAGCTCATAAGGGCATTAATAGAGTATATTCCCGTGCCTGCAAGAGACCCCTCGGCGCCTTTAAAGATGTACGTTATCAGGTCGTTTGATACCAATAGGCCTGGAACACCACCACGAGAGTTTAGAGGCGGCGTTATTGGCGGATCTGTTGTGAGCGGTTTGATAAAAGTGGGAGATGAAATACAGATATTACCTGGGGCTAAACTTGACGGTTCTATTGAGCCACTTATAGCGCAAGTTACGGGCTTAAAGAGCGGAGATATAGAGTTAAGCTCAGCTGACCCAGGTGGCCTGATAGGTGTTCAAACGGATCTAGATCCAAGCTTAACAAAAGCGGATAATCTGGTCGGTAATGTTGTTGGCAAGGTTGGCATGGTTCCTAATCCAACCTATGAGATAGATGCCGAAATTCACGTGTTCCAAAGAGTTATAGGGACTAAGGAAATGAGGGCGCTAGAACCAATAAAGTCAGGCGAGCAAGTGGTGGTCGCGGTTGGTCCTGCTATCGTCACTGCTGTCGTAAAGCAAATTAAGAAGGATCGCGCTGAAATAAGGTTTTCAAGGCCGGTTGTAGCAGAGATTGGGGCCCGTATAGCTTTAGCTAGGAGGGTTCAAGATAAATGGAGACTTACAGGTTACGGCACGATAAAATCCCTTTGATACTCCTTGATTCAAGCGGGTTGATCCACGCTCTTTCAAGAAGGATAGACATTATTTCATGGTTTGACATACTGTTTGCTTCCCCGTATAAAATCTGCATAACAAAAGCAGTTTTAGACGAGCTTAAAAAATTATCTGCAACAGGTACTGGAAAAACTAGGTTATTTGCAGCTCTCTCACTAAAGCTTTGTGAAAAGTGTACGATTATAGATACACAAACCGTGATTGCAGATGATTCACTTCTTGAAGCTTCTTTAAAGCATGACGGGGTAGTTTTCACATGCGATTCTGGATTAAGACGCCGTCTTTCAGAACATGGTGTTCCTGCGATTATTATAACAAATGATAATAGACTAATCTTCAGTCCTTAAGTATATTAATAAAATATGGTCCTTGATTTACCCTATATGTACGTCGTTAATAGTTGTAGTAGAGGAACTCTTAAATATGGTTATTGAGGAATAACTTTATGTTTTACCTTGTAAAGCTCGAAGAGTATGTCAGGGTCGACCCATTTAAATTTAACATCCCGCTTAAACAAGCGATTTTAGAGACACTAAGAGAGAAATATGTGGGAGTTTATGATAAAGAACTCGGGTATATAGTGACTGTTTTAGATGCTCCAGAGATAGATGATGAGGGTTTCTTAATACCTGGCGATGGGGGTGTGCGGGTTCGAGTAGTTGCTGACTTAATATCATACATCCCTTATCCAGGGGATATTAGTGATGGTTTGGTGGAAGAGATAACTGAGGCTGGGGCAAAAATAAGGGTAGGTCCGATGACAGGTGTGCTTCATATTTCCCAAGTATTCGACGGTGATTATGCTGTTTATGATTCTAAACGAGGAGCGCTAATTGGAAAAAACACTCAGAAAGTCTTGCAGATAAATGATATGGTTCGGGTCAGAATAACGAGCATAAGCACACGAAATGAGGCAAGAGAGAGTAGGCTCATGCTGACCTGCAGACAACCAGGCCTCGGAAAAATCGAGTGGATCAGGCATCAAGAATTAAAGCCTTCTCAATAGGGGATAACATTGCCCTCAAAATCATCTAGCCTCAAGGCGTGCAAGGTTTGTAAGTTCCTGAATCCTCTAAAGGCTGTGGCATGTGAGAATTGTGGCGCTCAAAAGTTTTCTGAGGCGTGGAGTGGGCTAATCATAATATATGATCCCGATAATTCTCAAATAGCAAGGACGCTTAATATAGCGAAGCGCGGGAAATATGCCCTCGAATTATACTAAAATTGCGTGGGTTATCTCGTCTAGGCTTAGAACTCTCCTTTCAAAGCCTATGGGTAGGGTTTATAGCGATAAGGAATACCTCTCTCTTCTCTCAAAAAGAGACCTATCTAAGGTTATCACTGTAGGCGACGTGGTTAGTAGTACTGCTTTTTCTAGTGGATATAGACCAAGAATAATGATTGTTGACCAAAAAACTAAACGGAAAGAATTTGCTTATGATTGGAAGAGTCTTAACCCTATAAACGTGTGGAACCCTGCAGGGATGATTAGCCTTGATTCGTTTATTGTTTTCTCGACCGCGCTGGATAAAAAAGATTACTCGTTAATACTTGTTGACGGTGAGGAAGATCTGCTAACCTTGGTGGCAATTATATTATCCCCCAGTGGCTACTCAGTATTCTATGGCCAACCGGAAAGGGGTGTGGTTTGTGTGAATGTCAATAAAGCTAAAAGATTAGAAGCGTTAAACATATTTAACGAGATGGTGGTTAAAAGTTATGGCTGAATCAAATGTAGTACTCCACGATAACAGGAATCTGCTTGCGAGGCGGAGAGAGGTAAGAATCCAAATTAGTAATCCTTCTGGGCAACCCACACCTTCGAGAAAACAATTAAAACAGCAGATAGGCGCAGTTTTAGGAATCAACCCAGAATTAATAGTGATCATTAAAGTTAAACCAGATTATGGTACAAACATTATAACTGTTGATGCAAATATATATGACTCTTCTGATAAAATCTTAGCGTTTGAAAGAGATTACTTACTAAACAGAGATCAAGGTATTAAAAAGCAGAAGAACGAGTCCAATTCTCAGACAGCGCAACAAGAGCAAAAAGCGTAAATAGTAATTCGAGGTTTAAAACCTATGTCGGATATAAGTAAAATGTATGAATACGACTATAAGAATATGTCGATCAAAAGCCTCAGGAAAAAATGTCCCAGATGTGGTTCTAACATGGCTTATCACACGGTTGGCGGGGCGCGTTGGAGCTGTGGTAAATGCGGCTATACGGAGTTTGTAAAGCAGAAGTCAAATGAGTAGTATTGTGTTAGGTCTGGAGAGCACGGCCCATACTTTCGGGGTTGGCGTGTGTTCTCTCGACGGCGACATCTTATTTAATTTATCGCACACATACACAACAAGAGAGGGCGGTATCCACCCCCGTGAGGCTGCTCAACATCACGAAGAATACGCATCTTCACTTATTCACGATGCCTTTAAGTATATTGAGGGGAACAGGCATAAACTTGTGGCCGTGGCCTTTTCGCAAGGTCCAGGTCTAGGTCCATGTCTACGTATAGGGGGGGTGGCTGCTCGAGCCATCTCACTCAAATTTGGTATTCCTATAATTGGAGTTAACCACTCAGTAGCACACATAGAGATTGCAAGGAAATTTTCCGTTACAAAAGACCCCATAACACTCTTCGTTTCGGGTGGTAACACAGCAATTGTTGACTATGCGTCAAAGAGATACGTGGTACTTGGGGAAACACTGGACATTTCCGTTGGAAATCTTTTAGATGTATTAGCCAGAGACTTAGGTTTCGGATTTCCTGGAACACCGAAAGTTTTGGAGTTGGCCGATACAGCTTCAAGATATCTAAATGTTCCTTATTCCGTTAAGGGTCAAGACATGAGTTTTTCAGGCTTACTTACAGCCGCAAGGCGCCTATTAAAGGTTGGAGTGGATCCAGCCGATTTATCATATAGTGTGGTAGAAACCGCTTTTTCCATGCTTGCAGAAGCAACAGAACGAGTGCTAGTGTTGACGGGTAAACGAGAAGTGACGTTAACTGGGGGGGTCGCAAGAGCTAGGCGTCTAGCCCAAATGCTCGAAGCTGTTTGCAAGGAACATGAAAGTCATTTTACTGTTGTACCATCTAATTTGGCTGGTGATAATGGCGCGATGATTGCGTACGTAGGTTCGATGCTTTACCGTTCAGAAAGGTATCTCCGAATTGAAGAAAGTGCGGTTTTTCCCCGTTGGAGAATAGAAGATGTGGAAATACCATGGAGGACACGTTTGGACTAGAGGTAATTTCGACTTTGGTAAAGGGCGCTGAAGCCTACATTTATCTAGTGAATTTCTTCGGTCAAAAGGCTATCTTGAAGTATAGGAAACCAAAGCAATATAGGGATAGAGTACTGGACACGAAAATAAGATCCGAGAGGACTATTCTAGAAGCTAGACTAATCACAAGGGCTTGCCTAGCTGGGATTAACGCGCCGACCGTGTTCGCTGTGAGTAAGGTTCACGCAAGCATATTAATGGAGTATATTGAGGGAGTTAACCTCCTTAAGATTGACGAGAATAATCTACTTACTTATGTGCCTACTATTGCATCTGATATCGGTGTCTTACACAAAAACGGGATAGTGCACGGTGATCCAACTTTAGCAAACATCATCATCTCAAACGATGACATATTTTTTATAGACTTTGGTTTAGGTGAGTTCAGCTATGATACAGAACACAGAGCGGTTGATGTTAATCTTTTTCTTAAGGTCTGTCAAGCACTTAGACCAAATATATACGGCGATATTTTGGCTAGGTTTAAAGAGAACTACTTTAAAATCTTGGGTCCAAAGCAAGGTGAACAGGTTCTTGACCGAGTTAAGCAGATTAGAATGAGAGGTAGGTACGTTGATGAAAGACGTGAAAAAAACTGAGGTCGCGTTTATCACACAAAACAAACACAAATTTATAGAAGCCTCTGGTTTACTTGATAGGATAGGCATTAATCTCATAATGGCGCCTCTAAATAAAATGGAGATACAAGCCTCAACAATCCAAGAGGTGGCCACTTACGCCGCACTAGAAGCCTATGAACACCTACACAAGCCTCTAATAGTTGAAGATGCTGGTTTATTCGTGAAAGCTCTAAACGGCTTTCCTGGTGTCTACTCCTCATATGCCTTTACAACAATTGGGATTAATGGGTTAATTGCCTTAACAAAGGGAGAAAAAGACAGGTCTGCCTTTTTCGAAGCTATTGTTGCGTATTTTGACGGTGTGGAGCTTAGAATATTCAGTGGACGAGTAGATGGATTTATTTTGGATAAGCCTGTGGGTAAAAATGGGTTTGGGTTTGATCCGATTTTTTCGCCGAAAGCATCATTTCCGAAGAGTTTCGCTCAAATGTCAATACGTCAAAAGAACAAATTGTCCCATAGAGCACGGGCATTCATCGCATTCTCGAAGTGGTATACAAACACTGTAAATTACACTTAAATAGAGGTAAAAGGCTCACTTATTGATGCGTAAGGGAACCCCCAGAGGCAAATCTCACTCGAAAAGACCGGTGACTTTAGAAGTACCAGAATGGGTTAAGATGACCCCTGAAGAAGTTGAAAAGATTATTGTAAACCTAGCAAAAAAAGGGTACACAAAGCCCATGATAGGTCAAATACTAAGAGACCAATATGGTATCCCACTTGTAAAAGGCTTCTTGGGTAAGAAGCTTACGAAGATTTTGGTTGGTAATAATGTTCAGCCACAAATACCCGATGATCTCCAGGCATTACTACAGCATGCGTCAAGAACTATAGCTCACTTAGAGCAACATCCAAAAGACATGTTTTCGCTTAGAGGACTTGAGATAACTGAGTCGAAAATCCTTAGGTTGTCAAAATACTATCGACGGCAGGGAGTTCTACCACAGGATTGGAAGTATAAGCCACGAGCAGCCTCATTTACATAATAAAAGAATTTTTTAACCCACGTATGAATAATATGCTAATCCAAGTATGTCCAGTCAAATCGAAAACTTGAAAAAGGCAATATTAGAAGAATCATCGAAATTCAAAGCAGTGGAGAATTTAGGCGGATATATCAACTTGGTGGTAGAGACATCACCCGATCCTATCGCAGCTTCACTTTTACTCTCCACATACTTAATATCTCGTAATAAACCTTTTACAGTAAGATTCGTTGACCCTTTTTTATCTGTAAACAAGCTAGTGAGACCTCCACGGGGAATAACGTTTTTTCTAGGCTATACCGGTCTGCAGCATCAGAAATCATACCCATCGTTTGAGATCTCATACTACTCTGACCCACCTTCAGGTGAAGAGGTCTTAAATCCGCACTTGTTTGGATTAAATGGGATACTTATTAGCTCGACAACGACACTAACTTATCTTTTGCTAAAAGAGCTGGGGTATACTACGACTGACTTGGCCTCGATTGTAATGGGCGGCATACTAGCTTCACAGTCAGAGCTGGATCCCGAAAAGCTCGATGGCCTTAATAGAGTGGTTCTCTCCGATTTAGAGCGAAATAGCTTGCTCGAATCATCTAACGGTCTAAAGATACCAATGGCGGAAGGGCTAGATTTATCTCTCGCGTTATCGCTAATGCTAGACCCCTTTGTTTTAGGAGTTAGCGGTGACCAAAAAGGTAGTACGCTTGTAGTTCAAGAATTGATTAAAAAGAAGCAGTTGAGCAAACAAATCGGTTTGGTGACTGGTACGGATGCAAGGGTTCTATTCGATGAATTATCTAAAATTAGGTCACAAAGTGGATTTAAAGAGCTTGATGAAAAAACACTTTTAGGCTCTATATATATAGATCGAAGGCACCCCGCTGATTCTCCTCTAAGGAATATTATTGGTGCCGCATTAGCTCTCGAGGCTTGCATAAGTTTGCAGTCTCACACATCTATATATAAGGTATTTTTGCACGGTAAAAAGGAGGAATACAGACAAGTACTTGAGATGATGCAGAACTATTCCACCATGATTGCGTCGTTAACCAAGCAAATAACTCAGACACAGGAGTACTTTAGGGAAACGCAGAATGCACTATATATATTTGCTCCTCCTAAAACGCAAAGGGGCTTAGCTTTAAGAACTGTTAAAGTTATCTCACAGAATAGGGCGTTTTACTTTAAACCAGTGATAATGGTTTCTCCTATAAATCAGTGGTCACAGATAGTAGGGGTGGTAAATCCGCAAAATAGTTCCACGATTGACTTAGGAAATACTTTTAAAGTTGCAGCCGAGCGCTCTAAGGGTGTAGGGTATGGCTCTTCACTTCAAGCAATAGCTTATGTCCCTACACCATACGTTGAATCATTTTTCGATGACGTAGACGTAAGACTAAGTGGTTAACATGGTTAAGTGGACCCTGAGGGTATCGCTACGTGTTTCAAGTATTTCTGAAGCAGGTTACCTGCACAAAGTGCTTCTCCCTGACTTAGTTGAGACACCACGGGACTTGGTATTCAGCCAACGTGTTGAGTTGAACACTCTAGAGGTAACTGTGTGCGACGTGAATTACAGAAGGCTTAGGTCAACAATTGACGAAGTATTAGCACACTGCGACCTCCTAATTCGACTTGAACGCGCTACTCAGTAAAACACTTATAATTATCTCGTCACAAATACTCTAAGATAAGATGTCTGCTTCCAAATTACAGAAAACTTGGGTATCAGTAAAGGCGCCAATGTCTTTTAATCAAGTTGACCTACCGCGTGTTCTTGCTCAATCTAATGAAGCAGTACTTAACAGAAGAATAACTGTCTCTCTATCGGATTTGACTGGAGACATTCGTCAAATACAAGTATTCTTGAAGTTTAGAATTGTGGGTGTAGAAGGAGGGATAGCTAAAACGCGCTTCGACCAATTAGAGCTAGCTAGGGAGTATGTAAGAGGCATGGTAAGGAGGGGTACCACTAAAACTGAGGTGATAACTGACGTTGAAACGCGGGATGGCGCAAGGCTGCGGGTCTTTACAATCGTTATCTCAAAGGGTAAGGTTCATCGCTCAAAGCGCACTGCAGTCAGAAAAGCTGGTAACCGAATTCTAATCGAAAAAGCTACCAACAGCAGTTTTGATGAATTCGTTCAAGAAATAGTTTTGGGTAAAGCATCGGCAGAGATTTTCTCAGCCGCTAGAAAAATCGTTTCTGTAAACGCTCTAGAAATAAGAAAAGTAAAGGTTCTCTCACCACCTAATACAGAGCAGATAAGCCAGGGTACGGTAGAGAATAACCAATGAATTCAGCGTTCCTTGCCGCAGGACTATCCACACGGTTAAAACCCATAACGCACAGGACTCCTAAACCTTTTTTACAATTTATAGGTAAACCATTTTTAACACATTTAATCGAACAGCATCAAGAAGCCGAAGTCGATCCAAAATATATCGTCATAAGCCCAACCTTTAAAGATCTTTTTAAAAATTATTTCCTAAATTTTGACTTATTAACCCAAGATAAGCCACTAGGCACGGCTGATGCTGCGAGAATAGCACTTCAAGCCTCAGGAAAACCTCTTCTTGTTCAATATGGTGATAACCTCGTGTTATCCAGCGCTGTCCGGCGATTATCGGAAGCCCACAGGGGTCAAGTAGCCACCGTGGGGGTTTTACGTGTGGCAGACCCCACAAAGTATGGGGTAGTTGAGATTAGTAAAGAAGGAAACTTAGTTAAAGTGACCGAAAAACCATATAATCCGATACATAACCTTGTTTTGGCAGGAGTGTATATTTTTGAACCCGACTTCAACCAGTATTTAGAAAATGTGACGCTTTCACCGCGAGGCGAATTAGAACTAACGGATGCGCTAAACAGCGCGGCTGTGAAAAGCGATATAAACGTAGTCATACTAAATGATAATGAGTGGTATGATCTTACATATCCTTGGGATATTTTAAGAATTAATAATGTACTAATGCAGGATTTACAAACTAAGGTAGAGGGGGAAATACAGAGCAGTGTTCATATTAATGGTGTTGTTTCCCTAGGAACCGGTTCCGTGATTAAATCTGGAAGCTATATTGAGGGACCTGTTTGGGTGGGAAGAGACGTAACAATTGGCCCTAATGCATATCTTCGTCCATTTACAAGCATTGCAGATAACTCAAAAATTGGTAATGCCTGTGAGGTTAAGAATTCAGTTATATATGCGGGTGTACACATATCACATCTTTCCTATGTTGGGGATAGTGTTATAGCTGAGAACACTAATCTTGGGGCAGGAACTATAACCGCAAATTTAAGATTTGATGAGAAGCCTATTAATGTTCATGTGGCAGATAAGTCCATTAATACGGGACTTGTTAAATTGGGATGCTTTATTGGGCCTGACGTAAAGACCGGTGTAAACGTGACAATAAATCCCGGTGTTAAGATAGGAGCTGGTGCAAGAATCTATCCTGGATGTGTTGTCACACGGGATGTTTTAGATAACGAATTTTACACGTGTAATTCAGGATGAGACTATTTTAATAACATCCAAATTTTTAAGTGTATAATCGGAGCCTAGTCTTTGCTTTGAACGTACATCAATAGCATACTGGAATCGTTCGGCTAATTCTGAGTGAATTTTTTTAGCTAACTCAACTGGGGTTGAGCCTGCTTTCAGGATGATCGCATCTGGGAGCACATTTCCTTTTTTGTCACTTAGCCTTCCCATATCTTCCACAGGGTAAACAACGATACCACCATACGCTTCGTAGACTGCTTTGTCCAGACATAGTTGAACACCAGTTCCCCCAAATTCCGATAATATATCTTTTAGCCTCTTTAACGCCTCAAGCTGAGCAGTTGGTAAATTGGTTGAGAGAACGGTGAAGTCAGAGTCCCCCGGTCTGTATTTAATTATATTCTTTTGGGCAGCCCTGCGTAAAGCCAATTCAGCTTCAGCGATAACTGGGATAACTGGTACCTTAACCTCCTCGGCTATTCGCTTTATGTTATCTGGGGCAGTTGATATGTCGGCTTTGTTTGCTGCAATAATTTCAGGCTTTCCCTTACGCCTCACAAGCTTAGTAAATTCTCTAATATCCTCTTCTTTCCAGTTAACTGCCTTCTTTCCTTCCAATCCCAGTTCAATAAGTGTTTTCTCAATTATTCCTTTAGTGTAGCCCAAGCCTGATATTCTTTCACTAAGCGCAGTAGCTATGTCAATAGCACGCTGGTCAATTGTTCTACTGAATTTATCCCAATCTTTGTATATTATCCCATACATCCATTCATCGAGCTCATTCTCTAGAAATTGTATATCATTCAGTGGGTCGTTAGTTCCTGGTCCAGTTGGTCTACCTTCACTATCCGTCGAACCACTGGCATCAACGATATGAATAAAAACATCGGCTTGCCGTAAATCATCTAAGAATTTGTTACCCAAACCTCTACCAGTGTGCGCCCCTGGAACAAGTCCAGCTACATCTAGTAGCTCAACGGGTATAAATCTGATGCCATCTATACATATTTTATCGTTAACGTTGAAGACATCGTGTACGCATTTTGCTCGAATAAATCCAATACCTCTGTTAGGCTTTATCGTTGTGAACGGCCTGTTAGCTCTTTCAACGTTGAGGAGGGTAGCGGCGGCAAAAAAGGTAGATTTCCCCACATTTGTTTTTCCTACTAATCCAATTAACAATTTATCTAACCGTCGGTTAGGCTTTTATACGATTGTGAATAAGCTTATTATGGACGAATGATGTTCTCGCGACGACATGAGGTAGCCGCCGATGATGCCGCCGTCCCAGCCTGACGTCCACTTATCATTCCCTTAGAAGAATTACTTCGTACCATTTGTATAGCCCATCTTCTCCCACAAGGTAGCTTCCGCTAACGCGCATATTGGAGTATTTTGCGCGGGCTCTTCCCTCAGCTATTCGCTTATCACTGAGTTTATATGTCCATTGCTTGACACCCATCCTCTTCGGTCTTCTACCAGCCTTAGGTCTAGGTTTGTAGGGATTACCCTTTCTTACCCTTACACGGACAACAATCGACTTATTGTTCTCTTTAAACCCCAAGCTTCGGGCTCTCTCTATTCTCGTTGGTTTGTCAACCCTTACTATGGTATTCTGCTTTCTCCATGAAGCCAATCTATTCCGATAGGCTGTAACATAGGCAGTATTGCCCCTTATGCCCACCATTGCTTTCCATGAACGTGATTTTAGACGGCTAATTGATACCATTTGGTAAATTATAATAATCGTAGACCTATATTCCTTTCGCAAAGAACTTGACAGTTTTCGGATAACGGCTAGCGCTTTATCTCTCTCAAGAACGTTATACCCTGCAGCGTCAAGAAATGCTCCAGATAATGATTTTCTGTGTTAGTGTAGGCGCTTTTCGAAACCTTAATCTGGTCGATACTATTTTCAACACTTATTTTTATGCTACGTGTTCTATATACCGTGGTTCGTGTTAAAAGCGTTAATCTAAGCGTGATGTGTTATGCAACAGAAGACTTGACTAAAGTTGTTAAAAGTCTTGGTACATTTCTAGGCATATTGCATTATAGTACTAAGCTCTCTACGCTTAAAGCAGAAGGCCATTATGGCGATGAGATAAGTATTCTGAGTATTAATCTTAAGGATCAGGAGGCGGAGGCTTGCGCTAAAAGGATATTTTCACATCTTGACCAAGAGGCGATTAGAACAATATTGAATAGTGCCGAGTTAAGGTTTGATGGGTCAAAACTGTTTCTCCGCTTTTCAAAATTTGATGCATACTTTGGCAGAATTATTTTGGCAAGGGGGGGTGATGCTATTAAGTTGGTTGTTGGATTTGGTGGCTATCTTAAAGGAAAGAGCTATGACGACATTCTTAAAGAAGCTGGTCTTATAGGGGAAAAGTATGCGTAGATCATACTTTGATTTCTGTATGAACATAAAAGTACTTGAATCCATCCATCCACATTATTTAGAGTTAAAATTCTTTGCACTAAATGTGTCAAGAAAAGACGTCACAAGTATTGCACACTCTATTAGAGGTTTAAAATGGATTCCTAGAGGTCCTAACACAGACGAAGGGGAGGCATTAAAAGAGTATTTCCATCGAAACTATCTACTTGCTCAACATGGCTTTATGAAAATAATCCGACCAAGAGTTAATGCCCCTCTAATAGTAAATAAGGAATGGTGGCTTGAGCTCACACCAGAGATAATCAAGTCTGCTTATTCGTCTAAGAATACCCTATTATGGCTAAAAAATATCGTACAGGCTTTCGGCATCGACAAAGTGGTTTTTTCAAGTGTGTTAGAAAAGCCTCCGTCTATGCGCGACCTGTTGGCTGCTGCTGCGCTCATTTTGGATTACAAACCAATGGAATTCGACGAACTCATCAAAGCCAACTCAAGCCAACTGGTTGGTGAATTATATGAAACATGATAAAAGACGTTACGTGTTCATAGTAAAGTATAATAATAAAATTAACGCTCATTCTTATGCTCTATTTTTTAAGCAAACTTTCGGCGAGATTATAATGTCTAAATGTTCGTTTAAGGTTATATACGAAGAAAAAACTTGGTTTGTGTTAAGGGTTAGTCATATGTGCCTGCCATATGTAAGGTCTGCTACTGTAATTTATGGTACGCCTGGTGACCTATATACCCTTGTGGTCTCTGGAAGCATACGGGGTTTAATTCGTTCTCTAGAATCGAGAAGTGAAGGTAAAATCTATGTGGAGCAGTTAAGGCAGGTATATAGAGCGCAAAAAAGGAGGTTCATTCAAACCCAATAGTACTTAGCTTTGTCTCAAGTCATTAGTTGTTTCTTTAAAGCTGTTTATAGCTCGCTGTAGGTTTCTTTGGTACTTTGATCTTAAGTCGCCGTAGATGTTTTGTCGGATTTTCTTCTGGTTAAATTGGGTCTGCAGGTCAATCAGGTCTGCAAATGAAGTTCTTATCTCTTTTAGACTTTCAGTCAATCTTCTGGCAGTTTCCGTGTCTATCTCATTGTTACCTACACTTTCGTTTATTTCTCTCAAGACTTTTCTCTCTAAGTCATCGAATGTAGCAAGAGCAGCATTTGCAGCAGAAGCTCGGATTCTACCTTCAAGGAATTTTTTGATGGTTTCATGAGCCAAATCAATTGAAGGGGAGGCTGAGTTCAGAGTCACGATAATTTTTTGAGGCACACCTCGTTTTGATGCCTTTTTGGATTTTGTTTGTGCGTAGGTATATGATGAGGCAACAGCGAAAAGGCCGACAATCAAGACTGCCAAACTAGCACCACTTGTTAGATCTAATACGCTTGTACCCTTTACTGAATACCCGCTAATCTCTGTAGGAGTTACCTCTCTAAACGCGGCGAAGTAGTCTTTATTTATTTTACTCCAGCTACCAGAGATGGGTATAATGTTAGCCACTTCTACTTCGTACGTTTCACAAAACATCCCGTATAATCCAATAGATGATAAGTTGAGTTCTGGCGCTTTAACCGAGTAATCTATTTGTAAACCCACCATTTGGTTGCGTGCGAGTTGAACTGGAGAGTCAATTACAAGTAGCGCATAACCAGGGTATGCGTTATGCTTTATTGTCGAGGATACATTGCCATAGAAATAACTTACAGAGACAGATTTATTTACTACGCTATTAGGCATAAGAAGATATAGCTGATTTGATTCGCTCGAAGAAGCCCAGACAAAAATCGCCTGATCATTGATGTGGAAGACCCCATTGCTGTAAACTATTTGGCTATTAAGGGCTTGCAGATAACTCTGATAAAGAGTGGGCATACTCAAAGTGGGGGGATTTGTGGCCACAACAAATGAGTTTGGGCTTGTTGTACTATTGAATGTAAATAACTCACCTTGGGTAACATTTAGGTAGTGGTTGTTATAAAATATCTGGAGTGTTATACCCCAGTTCTCAATGCCATAATAATAGGTTGCCGTGTCGTTAACACTGGCTACCGAGTAACCTGCTTGAAAAGCCACCTCTAGCTGGCCTGAATTTATGAAACCAGTATAAATATATATTATTTTAGTTGAGGCCCCGGTAGCAACAGGGTTTTTAAAGACTATAACCTCACGTGCAGGGGAGGAGCTTAGTTGATAGGCGTAGAGTATGTCGGGTCCACTCACGTTCAATATTGTGGTATTTGATGGAAACTGTGCGATTATTGACGTCAAAGAGCCATTCAAAACTTTTATTGTATCTAGGCTCACTGCGTAATTCGGATAAATAGTGGTTTTCCTATCGACGGAAATTATCGCAGAACTGAGCTGTGTAGCGTGTGTATCTTGTATCATAAAAAGCGAGATTCCCAAGATAGCGATAAGCATCAACGCCATAACTGAGCGCATCATTGTTTTACAACCTCCATATTATACACCCACTTATAAGAAGTGGGCTAACTTATCGAACAATATCTTCGCCAATTTTATATCTAGGCGGTCGAAGCTCAAGTGTTATCCCCTCCAAAAGCTTAGATACGCGCTCTGCGAACTCTTTATCTTCGTTTTTTCTAAACTCGTCGGGTAACATATGGGGTATACTGTTAATTATTGGGAACCACCTTTTGCAGGCATCACAAAGAATAACTCCCCACACAATTTCGTCCCCATTAACTTCAATGGTTTTAAGCGATAATTTATCATTTCGGCAAATGGGGCATTGTAAAATATCCATCAACCATTGTTTCATAGGTAACAACCCATTGTTTCTACCTTAACCTTTAATTTTTCTTTGTGATTACGCACTGAAAGTCTCCGCATAGGTAACTGCATATGCGCTCACTAAAACAGATGATAGGGGATCCAACCCGAAATGGATAACACGGCTAAGCGGTCCTCTTTCAAACCTTACTCTCGCTATTAATTCTGAGTCAACATCGAGTCCCCAAACTTCAACATCTTTATTTTTAGACTTAGTGAGAAGTTGAATTATTGGAATAGCGTTTATTTGGGGGTTAAGTAACTCGACTAGTTTTGCGATAGATAAGAGTGGTCCTTGTGATGCTATCGTGGTAGCCGTACAACTTTCCGTATAGCTTATTGCTTTATTAATATAATCGAGTAGCTCTGAGTGATCAACTAGGAAGTTGTTTAAAACCCGAGTCAGTCTATTGTTTGAATTCACCTTATAGAGTGCCTTAGTAAAGGCATAAGCCACATTCTTGGCACCTCGTAAGACTGATTTTCCATCGCTACCGCTTGAGAAAGTAAACACTTCATCATTTTTTGTCTTATACCAAGATAAAATGTATCGATTATAGCCCATCACCCTAAGTGCTGATTCTAATTGAATACCCAGCTGGCCTTCCGGGTTATCGGTAAAATAGATGTAATTTGTTCCTTCGGTTGTATATGGTACATAGTAGTACAATGCATCATGCGAATTAATAATTGAAACATTAACTCCAAACATAATCAGAGGCCATGAAGCTAATTCAGCGTAGGCTTCGGAGTATGGATCGTATGTGAGTACTACTCTTTCGGATCTTAAGGCAGGCTGAATGAGCTCTGCTAGTTCCTCGCTTGGTTCTATGCTACAAAAAAATCGCACATTATTCTCAAGTCTTTTTAATGTTGTCTGCTGCAACACATCTTGATGAACCTTTAAGACTTATAGGCTTGACTCATTATAAAAAATAATGCCCTTTGTATGGTTTGACGCTCTGACACCAAAGCATCTTAGGATAGCAAAATACGTTGAGCAGGTCGCTCTGAGAAAAGGGTATCGGTTCCTTTTAACGAGCCGCGAATACGATGAACTTCCTTCTCTTTCAAAGATCTTATCCCTCAGACCCATTTATGTAGGCAAACATGGGGGTTCCGACCTCAGGAAAAAGTTTGAAGCAAGTGTCAAACGTTTACTAGAGCTCTATAAAATCATCGAGAATATTGATATAAAGTATGTGGTCTGTCACGCCTCGCCAGAAGCAACAAGGATAGGGTTCGGTTTGGGTTTACCAACAATTAATATTAACGATTCGCCTCACGCAGAAGCGGTAGCACGTCTAACAGTCCCCCTTACAACTAAGCTCATCAGTTCAGACTTCATTCCTGCTAACGCATGGTACAAACTAGGTTTAGCCAGATCCGCGCTTATCAACTACCATGGAATAGAGTCGGTTATTTGGTTAAAGCGTGAAAAGATTTTCCCAAAAGATTTTGGCCTAAGACGACCTATCGTGCTGTTTAGACCAGAAGAAGTTAAGGCATCTTATGTTAAAACCTCTATCAACTCTTCTTATTTGGCCCCAGCACTGAAGGCTGCTCAAAAGAAGCTGAGGTTCTCACTATTGGTGCTACCACGCTACAGAAGTCAACGCGTAGCCTTGCAGGACGAATTACCAAATGCTGTCGTTTTAGATAGCCAAGAGGAAGGATTGTCCCTAATAGCCTCTTCTGATGTGTTTATTGGTGCTGGAGGAACAATGACTTGGGAGGCCGCATTACTGGGAAAACCAACGCTTTCCGCCTTCCCGAAGAGTCTCTACATTGAGAAAGCCTTAAGTAAAATAGGGCTACTTTCCCATGTAACAAAATCTAATTTGGATAATAAATTGGGATATATTCTGGGTAACCTCGAAAAAATTTCAGCTAGACAGAATGAGTTGGCGAGATTAACACTACAAAGTTTTCAAGACCCTTTGGAGTTAATTTCATCCATAATTACTTAGATACATATCCCTTAAAGTTCGAGTGATTTTAAACCAAGCATAAAACAGTATTCCGATGAGGCCAAGGAATATTAACGATTTTGTAAAATGTATAATAAATGGGTCAAGCATGCTTTTCGTGGACCCTAAGGGTAGTAATACTGTTTTTGTGAAGGCGAAAATTAACATTAAAGAACCCCAGAAAGCAAGCATTAAAAATACTATTGAAACCAGTGGATCGATTTTGCTTAACTTCAATGCTTTCACCACTGTATAAGTAAAAACGTCATAAAGCCGAGTACTGCTCCTATTAAAGTCAAGGCATGATAGCGCAATATGATTTGCTTTTCTGTCAGCGGGGAGCTCGAAGTTAAGAAATTAGCTAGACTCATGGGTGCTCCTGGGGTGGGATTTGCACGTATCCTACCGTTTTCAACCAAAACTGGCCTTGCATTTACTTCATGTCTTTCGAAGATTTTACCGACACTGCTAAACGACAGAAACCCATTTATCAGCATAGGTATAATGGCTACCGCAGCAACCACTTCTACACGCCCCATAATCGCTATCATGCTGTATGCGGCTCCCAGCGACAGGCTACCGGTGTCGCCGATAAAGAATTTCGAGGGATATCTGTTTACAAGGAATAGCCCGAGTGAAGCTCCCGCCAAGATAAATGAAATTATAGAGGTGAGAGCGGCATAATTAGCCACATTTGCATAGAGTATTAGTAGACCTAATTCGGCGAAGACCACCGTTGAAGCAAAGGTTAAAGTGCCGTTGTAGACGTCGTACATATTGAACGCATTGGATGTTACTGCAAATGCGGCTACAATAAGAAATGGGTATAGGAAATTGACTCCGTGTATCTGACCAATGAATGGCAGGAAGGGTCTTGGGACATAAAAGTCGGTGTTTGTCAACTTGGCAATGATAAGTGTTAAGCTTCCTCCTAGAATAGTACCCGAAAGCTTGTACTTACCAGACAACCCTTTGAGGTCATCAACTAAACCAAGGCAAGAGAAATAAATAAAAAGGAAGAGCACATCGAAAACATAAAACTTCGCATAAATGGGTACAATAATGTAAATACCAACTAACAACAATGCCACCACTATGGATGATGCGATGCCACCCATCTCAGGGACTTTTGGTTGATTTGGCTTGTGTATATCAATACCGTAATATCCATGCCTTAAGAAAAAGTTACTTAACAAGTTAAGTAGAGTGTACACAATGATTGTGGCCAATACGCTGAATACGAATGCAACCGTAGAACCAAGAAGCATTTTTCAACTTTGATGTGAGCATGCTGAGTATTAAGTTTACCTGTTCCATTGGGTAACAACCGGATAGCTGGTATCAGTGGTACTTATAGAGTCTTAGCTAGAGCACACTGAGGTGGCACGAGTATCTGGGCAGTGAATGAGCGGGAATGGGGTCCAAGTGTAGAAAATGGTTATTCGGGCACTACCAGTCATCTGTAGTATTATTAAATTCCAGCACTTAAAGTCTAAGCGAAAGTAAATGTCGCTTTGTTTTAAGTCTTAATCGGTTCGAGTATCAGTTTTGTGCTTCAGGGTTAGGCAGACTCTGCCTCAGTTCTTCAGATGCCCTCTTAACTGTTGTATCAGGGTTATAATAATAATCAGTGAATATTTTCTGTAACTCAGTGTAGTGTCTTACGTTGGATTTTTTAAGCCAATTCAACACCAGCTCCCGTCTTCTTATCTCGTATATTATGTCCTCCGGTCTCGCCCCTCTAAGTTCAGCGAGTTTTCTAATCTTTAGGCTATCGTGGAGATGTTCTATGAATTTATCTTGGTTGCTCACCCACTCGAATATGGGGATCTGTTTGTCCACGTCGATTATTTCTTCTACCGCAATTATTCTCCTCCCACTCCTAAGTTTATCTCCGCCTGGGAGTATGACTCTACGTGACACCACGGCAAGATCAAGGAATGGTATATACGAAGGAGCAACATCCATGGGCTTAGATGTGAGCCTCTTTATTGCTGATCTAACATCCTCAGCATGCACCGTGCATAGCCCTCCGTGACCTGTTGAAATAGCTTGGAATAGTACATATGCCTCTTCTCCCCTTACCTCGCCTACCACGAGCACGTCTGGTCTCATTCTTAACGAAGCTTTAACTAAGTCGAAAAGGGATACCTCGCCAACTTTTTCCGAGCTCAAACCATAGCTTGGTCTGCTAACCATGGGCACCCAGTTTTCGATCGCTAAGTTCATCTCTTGAACTTCCTCGATAGTAACTACTTTAGATCCCGGTCTAACCATACTTACAAGAGCATTTAAGAGGGTAGTTTTTCCTGCTGCTGTGGCTCCCACAACTATTGCGCTTAATCGATTCTCCATCATAAGCCAAAGATAAGCCGCGATTGCTTCGTTAAGTGTACCATAGTTCAACATATCGATTATAGTCACTGGATCAGTTCTAAACTTCCTAATGGTGACAGTGCTACCAAAAGGAGTTACTTCCTGTCTGAATGTTGCCATAAGCCTATGTCTACCTGGCAACGTCGCGTCAACGACAGGAAAAGCTGTGCTAACGTGCTTTCCTGAAATATGAACCAAACGAACAACATAATCATCTAGGTCTTCCTCTTTTTCAAATACTAGGTTAGTTGGCATGCTTTCATACTTTGAGTGAAAGACGTAAACGGGCTTCTTAGCACCGTCTATGCTAATATCCTCAATTGCTGGGTCGCGCATCAGGGGGTCTAGAGGTCCGAAGCCAACGATATCACGTTCTACATAATAAAGGATCTTCGACCAAGCCACGTTTTCCATTCTACCCATGCTTATTCTATATTTTTCTACAATACTTCTCGCGCCCTCTTCAAAATACATACGTGGGTCCACGTTCCCACGCGGGACCTTAAGCTCTAGCTGCAGTGTTTTTATAAGCCTATTGTAAATGCCTATTTCTTCTTCATTCAGCTTGAGCTCATCTATTAAGTAATAATATTTTCCTGTCTCTAAGTCGCGGCCAATCACTGTATATACGAATGGCTCGAGTATAGGATAGCGGTCAAGTTCCTCAATTAAACCAGTAGGAGGAAGAGCCGTTATAGGACCTTTAATTTCATCTCCAATATATTTTTCATTTTTTAGGCTATTACTCGTGACTTTTCACCTTCCAATAAAACATATAACTTTTCTCGTTTTGGTCACTAATTATATCAGTAACAAACATTTAAACTATACGCAACATTAATCCAATACTATATCCCCCTACATAAAAAGTCTGTAAATCAACAAATATGATTATATAGCTTAAACCCGTGAAAAGCCTAGCTTATAAATCCTAAGTTAGAGTATATGCTCCATAAACAAACCTTAGCTCACTAGGTTCGTTAGTCTTGCAGAAATGAACGCGAGATCTATACATAAACAGGGGACTAATTCAGATATTAATTTCTATAGAAAGTTTTTCTACCTGAATACTAAACCATGGGTCTTAAAGATAGCTACTAAAACAAAATCCCTAACAAAAGTAGCCACTTCTAAAATAATCTCGATTAACTGAACGTACTAAATTATCTAAGAAACCTGTTTTGTAATGGGTGTAATGATTAAGGTCGCCACACACTATAATATTTCATCTAAGTACTATTACTGGAAGCAGCAAATATAATTGCGGTGTGTAATTGCATTAGGGTTCGCTAGAAACTGTGGCGGTAAAAGTTCTATACTCAGCTTCGTCGAAGAAGCTCGGCGGCCCCGTCAGCTCCCAAATATAATTGCGGTCGCCGGGATTTGAACCCGGGATCAGCAGCTTGGAGGGCTGCTGTCCTAGACCAGACTAGACGACGACCGCTAAGACACATCAATAAAACAGGTTTAATAAACCTAATGGGGGGTTTATGACGTTTCTTTTTTCACACTGTCAGTATTTCCTGTCGCCATGTCCTTGATTCAAGGAGCGTGTAAGTAAATAGAAAAGCTGTCTCTAGTTTACTATTAGAGAAGATCTGTATTTAACTCCATAGCCTATATCTTAAAACATAGTTGGATGCAAACGGGTCTAGTATACCTTATTTTTAAAAATGCTGGTAAAATATTGGATACTGCCCGAATAACGCCTCTTTAAGTGTAGGGGTTTAAGTGCGATCGTTGTCTATGGGTCTACCCATATATTTGGCTGTTAGGGCACAAAATTTTCAAACAATAGTATCCTAAATAGAGAGTTTTTATCACGAGAAACATTTTTCCTCAATTTGCCATTAACATGGTTTCTGCAAGGAAATAATTTAAGTCTGGGTAGTATAATCCGGTTAGGTATGGGAATCGAAAAAAGAAAATTGGGGTTGAATACTGTTCTGAACTATCCAAATACGACTTTACATGAACTACTGATCGAAAATACTTCTAAGTTCAAGCGTAAAGACGCGATTTACTATGGTGGCAATGAATATAGTTGGCAGTATATTGATGCTTTCTCTAATGGGTTTGCTAATGTTTTGACAGAAATGGGGGCTAGCAGGGGTTCAAGGATTGCTGTTTTGCTCCCTAATATACCACAATTTATAATGACGGTTTTTGGTGTGTGGAAGGCGGGATGTACTGTATTGTTGCTCGACCCTTGGCTCGGGGAAAAAGAACTCCAAGCTAGACTGGTTACTTCTGATGCTCGAATCGTTGTTACGCTCAGAGACATCGTGTTTGGCTACGATACTTATTATAAAATACAGGCTGTACGTGACTCTACAAGAATAGAGCATGTTATCACTACCAGTATGACTGATGCGTGGTCTAGTTTAACTAACATGTTCGGTGTTTTAAAGGATATTAAACCCCAAAAAAGGGAGAACACCATTGATTGGCTGACCGCTACACGGAAAAAGCTTGGTAGAAAACCATCTGAGGTTTCGAGTTATCCTGACGACGTGGCGGTTATACACTATATTGGTGAATTAGGGAGCCTTCGACAAATAGAGTTATCGCACAGAAACCTAGTGGTCAACTCCCTACAGTATTCCTCACACTTGGAGTTAGAAGAGAACGATGTTGTTCTCGGCTTACCCCCACTTTGGCTTCCCTATATGCTAGTATCCGCTTTTACATCGACTCTTTTCAGCGGAGCCAAGACTGTACTTGTTCCTCTGATTACATCCTACTCGCTTAAACTGATAGGCGAGAGGTTGCCTGACTTTATAGAGGCTTTGAGGAAACATAAAGTAACAGTTATTCCAGGCTCGCCGAGCCTGTTTCAAGCCTTTATTGCGCTGGCTGATTATCGGGATCTGTTTAAGACTGTTAGGGCCGCGATTTGTTTGCCGACACCTCCACCAGATATAGTTAAAGGCGCTTTTCAGCGAATTAGTGGGGTAAAAATCGTTTCTGGTTACGCTACACCTGAAGGGTTAATAACCCATCTTGAGAAACTTGGTTTAGAGTCAAAACCCAGATCAATGGGCGAGACGCTTCCAGACACCGAAGCAGCAATCTTTAATATTGAGGATAAAGATTTGCCGGTTGAAATTAATCAAGTAGGACTGCTGGGTGTTCGCGGCCCACAGTTTGATGGGATATACTCCAGAACCCCCTTAGAAAGAAGAAAAAGTCCTTTGAATTCCACTGGGTGGATCATTAGCGGAGAATATGCCAAACAAGACGCGGAAGAGGGTTATATCTTTGTCAAAACATCGCAGGACACTATTGTGACCAGTGGTTCCAGGGTTTGGAAATCCGATTTAGAGAACATTCTTTTGACCTATCCAGGCGTTAAGAGGTGCATGATTAGTGTGGCCCAAGACCCCTTCTCAGAGGAAAGAGCCATCGTCAGCGTTGAAGTAGATGCTAAGAAGGGTGAGGTCACACAGGACGAGCTACTTAAATATATTGCGTCAAAGTTAGCGCTATATAAGCTTCCAATTAGAATAGAGTTATCAGGCGTAAACCAATAGCGTCAACCCAAGTTTAGCCTGCAGATAGGTTTCTTCACATCAGAGATCGCGATATGGAGTAACGCACACCTGTTTTCGTTTTCTATAAAGTATAGACAGCCTGTGCACTCTTCTGGTCCACGAAAACCAGTTCTCTTCAACACTTCCACTATACGTGCTTTTGTCTGCTCGTCCAGCATGATATCTGGGGCGCTACTTGCTACTGCTGTTTGCCGCTCCCCACTTATGTCAGAGTTGAGTATTGTTGTTTCGGTTTGCTCTTCTGCCAAATGAACATGCAGTGGTTCAGGTTGAATCTGCGTAAGGCTCTGTGTACCCATCTCTCGTGGGACAACAGGGATATTTTCCCTTTCTTGTCTAATGTTTTGAGTTAAAGGCTCCTTGGGTGATGGTACAGGTATTTTAAGTTGGGATGCAACTTCTTCTAAACTTGGCAACCTTCCTGCGGCTACCACTATCTTATTCGTAAGCACTGCGGGAAAATCGTTCAATCCAAACGTCTTAGCATATACGTAGCACTCTGCTAGCGTCCTTTCATCCGATGTTTTAGAAGACGAACTGAACCATTCAGGTGTAAACGCGAGTCCAGATGATTCTTGACGCTCTTGGCTTTCAGACGCAATGATTGCGCCCAAACCCACTGCCGCATTAAAAAATTTCTCCGCAAGTTCTCGCCCCTTGGTTAAGAGGTCTTCTCTTTTATCAAAACACAGTTCTAAGAATCTAATTCCCATGTGGGGACTAATCTGTTCAAGCAAATTCCTTTTAAATCTTTCAACCTCAACCTTATCTTTACTTTCAAAGAGAATTGTGACCTCTGCTTCTTCCACGTTTGTATATTAGACGATGACGCATAAAAATTCTTTGATGGCCTCCTTACTATTTTCGGATAAGCACTATTTATGATAAAAGGTGCGCTTGCTAAATACTCAATCCATATATGTAAAGTTTTGTATATTCTCTACATTCAAAGACTAGATAAGTAAATATAATTAAATAATAATAAGCCCTTTAGACCCGCATTTGGGTGCCGTAAAACTAGTCTCTAGCCCAGAACCAGTGAGTATAATGCATGCGAAGAGGGTATGGTTGTGTGCTTTGCAGAAGGATCCTCTAGACATCATAAACATGATTGTGTTTCTGATGGCGCAAACAGGTGAGTCTCTTATTAATGAAGAAGGTAATACTGGTAGTTATATTTTTCAGCTATATGGTCGTAGCAGTCGTAGTGCTAATGGCGACGAATATATCTACGATCCGCTGTCGGCTCGCCCAAAGTAAAATAACGAGATTTGTTAGGCAGAACACGTTTATCTTTACAAGGTATTAGTGTTCTTTAACAACGATTTTAGCCTAAAATCTGTTTCCCACCGAGTTCACCGGAAATCCTTTGTCAATGTCCTGAATCGCATTATATCGGGTTTTTCCGAGCTACTTTGGGATTTTCACGTAGAGATGTCTGAAGAGGATGTATTCACAAGCTCAGTGCCCCCGGTGGGGTTCGAACCCACGACAACCCGGTCTTCAGCCGGGTGCTCTCCCGCTGAGCTACAGGGGCTATGGTATATGCTTTTTACAGTAAAATAAAAGGTTTTTCAACGCACATACCCCTTCGGATTGTTTTGACTATAATGTACTTGTACGTACAGTCATTTGTTTCCGTGGGACCGCCACTTCTCTTTATGATTTCATACTGGTTGGCCTCGCAATGACATACCTGTCTGATTTGTATGGCTATTGTGTATATACTTAATCATGAAGTAATTTCATGATGCTCTGCTATTGCGATACTATACGAATAATTGAGTTTTCACGCTTGACTGTTAATTTTCTCGGCTCTTTATCTATAATGTTCACTTGTTGCCTCGAAACAATAATATTAGAGTTATAATATATTCACTGTATAGGGGCTCGTCGTCTAGTCTGGTTAGGACGCCACCCTCACACGGTGGAGGTCCCCGGTTCGAATCCGGGCGAGCCCACATTTCACATCACTTTTTCAAAAGAAAGCAAACCATGATTCGTAAAGTTGTGTAGTTATTTTTCATCCGCTTTACGGTGGCGCAGTGGACGACTTTGAAATTGTCTCCATCCGTCTATCTTGAGTTTTCTAAGCGTGTGCCCTGTTTGCAGGAATATGTCACCGTTACCCTCAACGACCCGGCCAATTAGTATCCTTTTTCTTTTAATACTTTTTAAGGCTTCAACGAGCTCTGCATCCATTTGTGGGCTATAAGCATACACTAAGGCGTACTCTTCGCCTCCATACATCGTGAGCTCTTTACTGAGCTCCCTATTTAACTTGTCTAAGGCTCTTTCGGTTGGGAGTTTGTCTATTATCGCGTTAGCCTTGTCATCAATCAACTGTTTGATGGCTATTATTAGGCCGTCGCTTGAATCCGAACACGAACTAATGAAGCCTAGAGATGACAGTTTTTCGCCGTATTCAACTTCTGCGTATGGGTGTTTAAATCTAATAATAGCCTTTCTAGCCAGACTAGCTTCCGCTTTGACTTTTTTGAACAGGATTTTTAGACCGAGTGCCTCAAGTCCAAAGCCTCTTGAAACCGCTATTAGGTCCCCGGGGCTGGCATGATTGCGTAACAGCGGTCTACCCTTAACTTCACCCAACATGCAGACACTTAAACACACCTCACTTGTTTCGCTAAGGTCTCCACCTAGCAGCACTGAGTTAAGCGTCCTAAGCGCATCTTCTATCCCGTGGAAAATCCTTTTAAAACTCTCCACTTCTAAGTTGCGTGGGCATGAAAAGGAAACCAAGGCGTATTTTGGTTTTGACCCAACAGCTGCGAGATCACTTGCACAGGCCATAACCGCCTTCCAACCTGCATCGTAATAATCAAAGTGGTGTGGTAGCTCCTGTAGCACGAACGTATCGACTTTAAAGCTAATATTCCCAGCTAATCTTATCACGGATGCGTCGTTTCCGTTACCAACAATCACGTTCGGGTCCTTAGCACTAAACCTGTCAACCAACCACTCTATTAGTAGTGTTTCACCCAGCTGGCTAATTTTCGTCATATAATCACGGTATAACCTAACTAATAGGTACCGGTATATGTTACCTATCATAATGACGCTTAGGGCAAACATTTGTCTCGTATACTTGTTGTTGAATCTTCGAACTTGGGCATCACGCATTGGGTAAACCTTTAAAAAAGGTTGAAGATAAGAACATGTGAGCCTCGGTAGCTCAGCCTGGTAGAGCAACAGTCGGCTTTAGCCGGTTGAACCTTGTAAGCTGTGGGTCGCGGGTTCAAATCCCGCCCGAGGCTTATAATTGGTATCAGCTCTGCGTGGGTTCAGCACCCGAGTGCTCAGAACTTTCGAGCAACATCATCTACCTAAATTTTAACCCAGCTTAGAGTTATATATATTGGTTTTCTTTGCTCCGTCACGGTTGCAAACACGAATCTTTTTCTTGTCCCATGGGAGAGTCTGCCCGCGCGTATCACCTCTATGCCGCTTAGCCTATAGGTTTCTGGTACGACCTGGACTAAGAAGGGGGCATGGTCGATTCCTGGGCCTTTAATATACACGGCGAATGTTGCGCCGAATTTTAAACCGGATCTGACAATAAGTCCTTTTGATCTGAGATCTTTGTATATTATATAAACTACTAAACTGTTACCAGTAGGTTTTGCTATGTTCAGTCTTCTGTTTTCTTTTACCACAATAACCCTTCCTTGCTCAAGTAGATAAAGAACTTCATATTTTGATAGGCGCATGGGTGAGAGCTTATCCCCTATTTTAGGCTTCGAATTATTTAGGGGTCGACCGAAATACTCACCCCAATACAGGATTTCAGCATTTTCTTCGCCAAATACAAGGTATGCGTCACCGGTCTTTTCGACTCTAATCATACACTAAAGTTATGTGTCGGAGCAGCTATATATGTTAAGGAGAAAATGGTTAGCGCTAGAAGCTTAGCTGGACCACTGATAGGTATCCTAGGGATATCATTAATCATTCTCTATACTAATCCAGTGGTCGTGCTAAGCAAGGTGAAACACCTTAATCCCCTTCTTATAGTTCTGGCGGCCGCGACAGAAGTATTAGGGGGTGTCCTCTATACGTTAGCCTGGTATTTGATTCTGAAACCAAGCGGGATTAACGTTTCCTTTAGACGCGCATATTTGATAACCATGGGAAGTCTTTTCCTTATCTATACCACGCCGAGCGGTGTCGCGGCTGAGGCTGTCAGAATAAACATGACGCGTAAACATGCGGTGGACTACGGTGGACCCACCGCTTCCGTTATAATCCATAGGGTGCTTTACGCGCTAGGGTTTGTGTCCGTCGCAAGCTTTGCGACGTTTGTTGTTTACAGTGCTTTTTCCACTTCGCCATTTGTTAAAACCGCGTTTTACGCCATAGTATCAACCCTAATACTTATCTCGATGGCTCTAGCGTTAAGCATATACGCCAAATGGCTAAAAGGCTTAGTTAAGCGCGTACTAATAAAACTTTCGCCCGTCATAAAAAAGCTGTCTAAAAGAGATGTGGATCTTTCCGAGGTTGACCGTGCTTTCGACAGCTTCACTCTTGCGATGCGTAGAATTAAACGTTCACCCGTACGCTTACTTACCTCGTACGCTGTTATAGCTTTAAGATGGATACTGGTTTCCGTGGTGGCTCTCTTAGTGATGTATTCACTAGGTTACTATGGGCTGTCGATTTGGGGTATTATGATAGTGATGATGATAGCCGAACTAGTGTCCACAACACCAATAGGCATCCCAGGTATGCTGGGCGTCTTGGATGCGGTCATAATCGCCTCCTATGTCGCTCTCGGTGTACCTTTGGGTGTGGCGACAGCCGCCGACCTCTTAACCCGCTTAGTACTATACCTAGTAAATATACCCCTAACCGGCTCACTATTCTATACGTATATAAGTAAAACCTATACTAAAAACGGCGACCTCAAGAA
>CADDZQ010000001.1 GCA_902812505.1 archaeon | reverse complement strand
ATTATAGAAAAGTTGGAGGGGTCTGGTTCAAATTGAGCTCCAAGTATGTTATAGCAAGGTTGGAGGTGGGTGGCCAGGTTTGAGGTCCTCGTTAAGCCTGAAGAGGCATGGGAGTTTAAGAACGGTAAATCCAAGAAGATCGAAGACGTCCTAGTGAGTGAGGAAATATATAAGGATGCCAACAAGGGTCTGAGGGCTCCCGAATCCGCTCTCAAGGAGGTCTTCGGCACAACCGACCCAATCAGCGTGGCTCAACAAATAGTTTTGAAGGGCGAGCTACAACTCACAGCGCAGCAGAGGCAGCAAATGGTGGAGAACACCCGCAAACAGATCGTCAACTATATCGCTAGAAACTGTGTTGACCCAAAGACCAACCTCCCGCATCCCCCCACTAGGATAGAGCTGGCTTTAAGCCAGGTTAGATTCGCAGTGAATCCACTTAAACCAGTCGAAGAGCAGGCGTTAGAAGCCATAAAGGCTCTCAGAACGGTTCTACCGCTTAAGACATCTATCGCGGAGCTCGAGGTGCGCGTCCCCGCGGCGTTTAGGAAGCACTATAATCAGATATCTCAGCTTGGTAACGCCAAGTCGACCAGATGGGAGGAGGATGGTTCCTTCACCGTGGTTTTGGAGGTTCCTGGCGGCATGAAGTTGGATGTTATAAGCAAGATTAATAACTTTACACATGGTCAAGCAAGTATTAAGGAGTCGAATACTAGGTGAGTGAATTGACGTTGTACTTTAAGCACAGGGATATTGTGACGCCGGGTGACCTGCTCGCTCGGGGTAGATTCAGGGTTGGAGCCAACGTTGTCAAGGTAGGTGAGGATGGCTACTACGCGACCGTTCTTGGATCGTTCGAGGTTCAGAACGGGGTGCTCAGCGTTAGGGCTCTACGCGGTCCATACATGCCACGTAAAGGTGACAGGGTTATTGGAATGGTTGTGGATATATCTATGGGTAGTTGGTCTGTGGATATACGCTCACCCTATGAAGCCACCCTACCCGCTGGGAGGTTCCCAGTCAGGATAAACCCAGTCTTGGATGACATCCGTAAGTACCTCAAGGTTGGAGACTATGTATACGCTGAGATAGCGGAGTTCGATAGGTTCCGGGCGCCTGTTCTGGACGCTACGGCGAGCAGGGAGTTTGGCCCGATCAAGCAGGGTGTGGTTGTAGCCATAGAGCCAACGCGGGTTCCACGTGTTATAGGTAGGAATGGCTCTATGATTAAGCTTCTCAATAAGGAGCTAAATGCAAATATTGTTGTTGCCCAGAATGGGTATGTGTGGGTTAGGGCGAATGATAGCACCACTATTAATAGGGCTGTGCGTATTGTTAAGATGATTGAGGCCGAAGCACACACCCAGGGTCTGACTTCTAGGGTTGAGGAGATGCTGAAAACACTTAAGAGTCCCAGCGCACAACCTAGTGTTAGTGGAGAAGAAGGTAATGGTGGAAGCGTTTAGTGAGGCGTTTGTGTTTGAGTGAAAGTATAGTTTTGATCACCCAGGATGGTGTTAGGCTTGACGGTCGGAGAATCGATGAGTTAAGACCCGTCAAGATGCAGGTGGGCGTGCTTAAGAACTGCTCTGGCTCGGCTTATATCGAGCAGGGTAAAACGAAGATCTTGGTGGCGGTTCAGGGTCCTCGGGAGGCTCACCCAAAACACATAGCTCTGCCTGGGAGGGCTATTCTTCGGACGCGTTATCATATGGCGCCCTTTTCAACCGATGAGAGGAAGTCACCCGCGCCCTCTAGACGTGAAGTGGAGCTTAGTAAGGTGATACGTGAGGCGCTTGAGCCGGCGCTCTTCCTTGAAGAGTATCCTAAGACTGTGATAGATGTCTTTATAGAGGTTTTGCAGGCTGATGCTGGAACCCGTAGCGCCGGTATAACAGCAGCTTCGATTGCGCTCGCTGAGGCGGGTATACCTATGAGGGACTTGGTAACCGCGGTGGCGGTTGGCAAAGTTGGGGGCAAGGTAGTGCTTGACCTCAACGAGGCGGAGGATGAACACGGTGAGGCGGATATGCCTATAGCAATGATGCCCAGCCTTAACAAGATAACTCTCCTACAACTAAACGGTAGACTCACAAGACAGGAGTTAGAGGAAGGTGTAAACTTAGTGAAGAAAGGAATCAAAGAGCTTTATTCACTACAGAAACAAGCCCTGAGGGCTAGGTTTAGCGGTGCGCAGGTGGAGGTGTGATTTTGTTGGCTGACCTTTCAACTGTGGAGGAGTTTGTGCCCATCCAGCAAAAGGAGCTTCTAGCGCTACTCTCGACGGGTGTAAGGGAGGATGGAAGAAAATTCGATGAGTATAGGAAGGTAGAGATTCAGACGTCCATCTACGAGAAGGCTAATGGCTCGGCCATGGTTAAGATAGGTAACACCGTTGCTGTTGCGGGTGTGAAAGCTGAGCTCGGTGAACCTTTCCCCGATACACCTAACGAAGGGGTCCTAACGGTTAGTTTGGAACTATTACCACACGCTTCACCCAGCTTTGAGCCAGGTCCACCGGATGAGAACGCGGTTGAGATGTCTAGGATAGTTGACCGCGGCTTGAGGGAGTCCAAGTCGATTAAGACGTCTGAGCTCTGTGTGTTGCCGGGTAAAAAGGTGTGGGTTATCTATGTTGACATCTACGCTATGGACCACGATGGTAACATAGTCGACGCCTCGGGTATCGCTGCTCTGGCCGCTCTGCTCACCGCTAAGATACCTGAGGTGAAGGTTGAGGGAGAGGATGTTGTCCTACTCGAGTCGACTAGGGGTATCCCAATGGCTGAGAGACCTGTCCCCGTCACGGTGGCAAAGATAGGCGATTACTTGGTGGTTGACCCTTCACTTTCCGAAGAGAATGTGGCCGATGTGAGGGTGACGATGACCACGCTTGAGTCGGGCATTGTTTCATCGATCCAGAAGAGTGGTTCCGGGACGCTTGAGGAGCCCGATGTGCTTAAAATATACGATTTGGCATATGAGAAGGGTAAGGAGATAAGGTCTCTGCTAGCTAAGCTTGGGTGATTTGTATGGGTAAAACAAAAGTTGTTGGTGAAACGGGTAGCTACGGCGCAAGGTATGGTATGACTGTGAGGAGGAGAACGCTAAAGATCCTTAGGAAGAGGCATGAAAAGGTGGCCTGTCCGCGGTGTGGTAAGCTCGTGCTGATGAAGAGGCTCTCCGTGGGTGTTTGGACGTGCCCCTCATGCGCCTATACATACGCCGGACCCGCACACGTCGCCAAGGCCTAGAGTGGTGTGTTTGAATCCACCCGCTGTGTACATCACCACATCACGTTCACCTTCACCAAGGTCAAGGACGCTTGTCAACGCGCTAGCGCTGATAACACCCGCACGCAAAATAATAAGAGGTAAAAAAAGCCTGCACGTACTCCTAAGCGAGTGTGGAGCTGACTCGATAATAGCAGTGGTTTTCGAGAGGTTCGGTAACCCAGCCGGCCTAACCCTATATGTTAGGGGAGAACCCACCCAGACACTGGCTTTCAGCGGCTTCAGTGTTTCCCGCGGACTGAAACAGTTGGTGGATAAGGCTGGTGTTGCAAGAGTGTTGGGCTCCTCTAAGACCCCCAGATCCGAGATGGCGCTCAGACTAAAAGAATTCTTGATGAGTCTTCCCCCAGCGCAGGGGAAACTCATGACCAACATCGATGTATTCGAAAAGAACGGCAGGGAGGTTGTGGCCCTCACCCTCAGGGGTGTGCAGTGTGTCAACTTCTACTTTAGGGTTAACTGAAGTCGATGCTGAACTCTGTGTCCACATGGTTTCACCAGCGCAGGCTGAAAGCGTCTATTGGGCTGTACTCCCAGAGGTGGAAACTTGGCCACGGGGTGCGACGAGTGTTAGACTAACTCTCTCTGGTAGCACAGTATGTGCTTATATACGTGCCACTAGAATATCTGATATGAGGGCTGCCCTGAACAGCGTGGGCTCATGGCTCCACGTGGCCGCAACCCTTCTAGGTGAGGTTGCTTGAGTACACAGGATAAATCCATTCAAATAGCTAGGATACAAGAACAATTAAAGGCTCTTATAGCCGAGCGACAAAGGCTTGAATTAGAGATAAAAGAAGCGGAGAGGATAAAAGCTGAGGTGCAGGGTCTTCCACCTGAAACGGAGGTCTATAAATCCACCGGGCCCGTCCTCTACAAGACAACGATACAGGAGGTATTGAGCGGCCTCGATAAGTACAAAGAAGAGTTGCAGGAGAGGGTGGTAGTCTACCAGAGCCAGGAGTCAGCTCTTAAAGCAGAAGTCGAGCGGATTAGAAGATCTGTTGTAGTAAACTCAAAACCAGAAACAGACGAAGCCTAAAGGGCTAACTTATGAGCAATTTAAAGTGATGCTTGAAATCTGACAACTTGAGCCGTGATCCCAGTCACTAGGGTTATCACCGTGTATTGTGGTTTAAGGGAATCCCCGCATATGGGCACCGATTAATGTACCCTAGGCGCATAGTGTTGTTCAAGTATGGTGGTTTAGAGTGCGCTACTCTCACTCTTTAGGGATAACAAAAACTTGGGTTCACAATCAGCTAGGGCGTTAATTTTGGTGTGTCGTAAAGGGCGGGTGGCGCGCTCGGTTTCTATTCAACCCCATATACACGTAGTAGGGTGGGAATCTTGTTTGTTGGTATAGTAGGGCATCCATATTCTTTTGGTAAAATCTTAAAAGAAGTTTGTGATTGAAGAATTGATGGATGAGCTCGTTAGATTTGAGAATGTTTGGTTCACGTATCTTGGGAACACTGAACCCTCTCTTAAGGGGGTTAGCCTTAGTGTTAATAGTGGGGAATTCGTGCTTATCACCGGACCGAGTGGGTGCGGTAAATCTACTCTTCTTAGGTGTATGAATGGGTTGATTCCGCATTTTCATGAGGGAGAGTTCAGGGGTTCAGTGCGTGTGAAGGGAGTTGATACGAAGTTGAGTAGTGTGCACCAGCTAGCCCAGATGGTGGGTTTGGTTTTCCCCGACCCAGAATCGCAGCTTATAGCGTTAGAAGTTGAGGATGATGTGGCTTTCGGACCAGGTAACCTGGGCTTACCCAAGCGAGACGTATTGGAAAGGGTCGACTGGTCTCTGAGGAAGGTGGGCGTGGAGAAGCTACGCCACGCCCAGGTGTTTAAGCTTAGTGGGGGGGAGCAGCAAAAGGTCGCCATAGCCTCAATCCTAGCTTTGAAACCCAGTATACTGGTGTTGGATGAGCCCACAGCCAACCTCGACCCCCTTTCAGCTAAGTCGCTTATAGATTTGCTTGGTGGGCTCAATAGGAGTGGTACAACCATTGTAGTGGCTGAGCACAGGCTGAGTATGGTTTCCAAGTACTGTAGCAGGGTTTTGCTGATGGATAATGGTAAAATCGTTTTGGACGCTGATCCCTATGTTGCTTTTACCTCTCAGATACCTATCGATATAGGGGTTGAGAGACCTGAGTTCTACCCCCTTAGGGAGAGTCTTCGAAGCAATGGGTTAAAGGTGGATGGTATAAGCACGATTGAGGAGTTGTTATCGGCTGTTCAAAGAAAGGAGATTAAATGTGTTGGAGCTTGAAGCAGTGAGTTACCGCTACCCTGGCTCCGACCGGGAAGCTTTGAGTAATGTGTCTTTGAAGTTCACCCCCAAGTCTTCGACCGCTATAGTTGGCCCAAATGGGGCTGGTAAGTCTACTCTTGTGCGTCTGATGAATGGCTTGCTTCGACCCTCAAGCGGGAGGGTGTTGCTTTGTGGTGTTGACACCGCAAAGAAGAGTGTTGCAGAGTTGGCGCGGAGGGTGGGGGTCGTGTTTCAGAACCCCAACCACCAGATATTCGCTGGTAGCGTTAGAGAGGAGGTCGCCTTCGCGCTTAAGAACTTCGGTTTCCCAGAAGATGAGGTTGGGTATCGGGTGTCCAGTGCTTTGGAGCGCTTGGGTCTTTCAAGGTACGCTGATAGCTCACCGTTTATGCTCAGCTCGGGTGAGAAGAAGAGGCTCACGATAGCCTCTGTGATAGTCTATGAACCGGATATCTTAGTATTCGATGAACCAACGGTGGGCCAAGACTACCGTAATAAAGCGATTATTGGGGGGATAGTAACCGAGTTCGTGAGTAGTGGTAAGTGTGTTGTGAGTGTGACGCATGACATCGACTTCGCGCTAAACTACTTTGAGAGGGTCATTGTTCTAAATGAGGGCATGGTTAGGGCGGATTTAGGGGTCTCCGAGTTTGGTCTGGACGGCTCATTTATGCACGGCTCAAGACTCGTCCCCACTGAGGCCATGTTTCTTAAGGAGCTAATGAGGATAGTGGAGTTCAAGGGTAGGTATGAGCCAGGCGCGCTCGCCGAGCATATAGCTAGGAGGATTTGCGGATGAGTTATCTCAACGCATTCATATACACTAAGGGTAACACCCTTCTACATAGGCTTGACCCTAGGTCGAAGGGTGTGATGGCCATCTCGGCCGCAGTAAGTCTAGGTTTACTTGTAAGTGGTGTGGCGGTCTACCTAATACTAATCGGAATCCTCCTCCTCGTGATATACGCGAGCGGCTTAGGCAGACAGGTATACGCTTCTATTCGCTCCTACGCTATACTCTCAGTCATTCTCTTCGCAGTGAATCTCTGGGCGACGCGCAGCCTCGTTGTCTCTGCCCTAGTTGTTGAAAGACTGGTACTCTTCGTGGAGATATTCTCGGTGATCTCCCTTACAACATCACCCGAAGACTTGGGCTCAGCCCTACTCAAGCTGGGTCTCCCATACACATTCGTGCTGGCGTTCACCATGTCTCTACGGTTTCTCCCAACGGTGGCCAATGAGCTCAGGTCAATAGAGGACAGTCAGAAGTCGAGGGGTCTGGAGCTAGATAAAGGAGGGTTTGTGGCGAGGATTAAAAAGTATGTTCCCATCCTGATCCCCCTCCTAGTCAACACCATTATAAGAGCTGAACAGGTTGCTGAAGCCATGGAATCAAAGTGCTTCGGAGCCACAACTAGACCTACTAGAATAAGGGATCTGAAGTTTGGTTTGGCCGACTGGTTAACAGTTATGCTGAGTGTAGCCGCGCTTGCAGCTTTGTCATACCACTACGCACTGACCCACTCAGCTCTAACCTTCCTTTGAACAATCCAACCTTAATTTGTGCATTAAAATTTAATCTTGCGTAGGGTGGTGTATCGGGTGTAAATTTTTAGATCTAGCGTGGAGGCTTGGTTTTAGATTGTTCGCACCTGTTTGGTTCACGCTGTTTGCGTAAGACTTAAGCACGATGCGTTGTGAGAAGAGATAAGGCGATTGTTTGGATGCCGAAGTACAAACAAACAGATGAAATATTGAGGTTGATGAGTCGAACATCCAACATTAGGAACATGGGTGTCATAGCACACGTTGACCACGGTAAGACTACACTATCCGACAACCTGCTCCTTGCAGCTGGGATAATATCCCCCAAAGTGGCTGGTACGGCGTTGGCTATGGATTACCTAGAGATTGAGCAGAAGAGGCAGATGACTGTTAAGGCCGCTAACGTCAGCCTCCTACACGAGTATAAAGGTGAGCAGTATGTTGTGAACATGATTGACACTCCGGGTCACGTGGACTTCACTGGTAAGGTGACCCGCTCGCTTAGGGTGATGGATGGCGCGGTGGTTGTGGTGGATAGTGTTGAGGGCGTAATGACCCAGACGGAGACCGTGACCAAGCAGGCCTTGGAGGAACGTGTGAGACCGCTTCTCTATGTAAATAAGATTGATAGACTAATAAAGGAGCTCAGGCTTTCACCCCAGGAAATCCAGGAGAAGCTGGTCAGCATCGCGAGGGATTTTAACTCCCTTATTGAGAATTACGCGGAGGAAGAGTTCAGGGAGAAGTGGAAGGTTAACCTCACCCGTGGGCAAATCGCCTTCGGGGCGGCTAAGGATAAGTGGGGGTTTACGATACCCATAGCCACCGCTAAGGGCCTCAAGTTCGCTGATATTGTTAATGCCTATAACAACAACGACATCTCCAAACTCGTCGAGAACTTCCCACTTCATGAAGCAATACTGGACATGGTTGTTGAGCACGTGCCCAACCCCCTCGAAGCGCAGAAGTACAGGATACCCAAACTCTGGAAGGGTGCGCCAGACTCGCCTTTACTTAAGCCCATGATGGATTGCGACCCTAGCGGACCCCTTATCATGGCGGTTAACAATGTTGTGGTGGACCCACACGCTGGGCTCGTGGCCACAGGCCGAATATTCAGTGGCAGTGTTCGAACAGGTCAGGAGGTTTTCTTGGTCTCGGCCAACCAAACAGCTAGGATACTCCAAGTTGGCTTGTTTATGGGTCAGAGTAGGGAGGTAGCCGAGCATATTCCAGCTGGTAACATAGTGGCCGTGTTAGGCCTCGACCAGGCTAGGGCTGGTGAAACCATAGTTGACCCGAGTATTAAAGCCGAACAGGTGGGTTTCGAGAGGTTGAAGTATGTGTCTGAGCCAGTTGTGACAATCGCGGTTGAACCAAAGAATAGTAGGGACCTCCCACGTTTCGTGGATGCATTAAGAAAGATGAGCATCGAGGACCCGAATCTTAAGCTCAAAATAGATGAGGAGACGGGTGAGTACCTTATCTCGGGTATGGGTCAGCTCCACCTTGAGATAGTGCTCTATGAGTTGCAGGAGAAAGGGTTCGAAGTGGTGACGACGCCACCCATAGTGGTGTATCGTGAGACCATTCAGGGTGTAGCTGGACCCGTTGAAGGTAAATCACCCAACAAGCACAACAGGTTTAGGGTTGTTGTTGAACCCCTCAACGAGGCCACGGTAGCCCTCCTACAGTCGGGGGAAGTTTATGATGAGCAGGACTTCCGGGAGAGGGCGAAGATACTGCGTGAGAAGGCTGGTTGGGACACTGACCAGGCGAGGAATATTTGGAGTGTGGATGAGCGGCTTAACGTATTCATAGATGCCACGAAGGGTATCCAGCACCTTCAGGAAATTCAGGATACCCTAATACAGGGGTTCAAGTGGGCTACGGAGGCTGGGCCGCTTGCCCAGGAGCCGATACGTGGGTTAAAGGTGTTATTGGTGGACGCCATGATTCATGAGGACCCAGCGCACAGGGGTCCAGCACAGGTGATGCCCGCCACCAAGAACGCCATACACGCGGCTTTCTTGATGGCACAGCCAACACTACTTGAGCCCACCCTCAAGCTCGACATAAGGATACCAGCGGAGTACGTGAGCGCCATAAACAGGATCGCGGCTCAGAAGCGGGGTAGAGTTCTTGAAATAAACCAGAGCGGCGGCCAGATGCGTATGCTTGTGGAGATGCCTGTGAGTGAAACATTCAACCTGTCAACAGAGCTTAGAAGCGCTACTGCTGGGAAGGCTTTCTGGGGTCTCGAATTCTCAAGGTGGGCTCCTGTTCCACAGTCACTTCTCTTGGCCACTGTTCAGAAGATCAGGGAGAGGAAGGGTCTACCCAAGGAGATACCCCGACCAGAGGAGCTTCTCGAGTGATCTACACATGAAGCTGTATGAGCATGAAGCCAAAAAGATTTTTAGGGACATAGGTATACCCACACCCCTTGGAGAGGTTGTAACCAGTGTGGAGGAGGCTAAGCGGGCTTATGCAAGGCTAGCGCAGCGGAGCGTTGTGGTTAAAGCCCAGGTGCTCGTGGGGGGCAGGGGTAAGGCGGGTGGCATAAAGTTCGCATCAAACGTTGAAGAGGTTGAGAGCGCCGCTAAGACGCTTCTCGGCTCGGAGATTAAGGGTGAAAGGGTGGGTGCAGTACTCATCGAGCCCAAACTGGACATATCCCGCGAACTCTACCTTGGGGTCACGTGGGATAGGAGTGAGAGGAGTCCCGTGGTTATCGCAAGCTCTGAAGGAGGGGTGAACATTGAGGGGGTAGCTAAAACCAAGCCTGATGCGATAAAGAGGGTGCACGTCGACCCCGAGATAGGTTTCAAACCATTCATGGGTAGACTTCTCGCTTCGTCCATAGGTCTCACGGGGCGTGTTCTGCAGAGCTTCGCTGACATAGCCTCCAAGATGTACTCCCTCTTCGACGGGTTTGACGCCGAACTCGTGGAATCTAATCCCCTAGCCCTCACCTCCCAGGGTGAGATAGTCGCAGCCGATGCGAGACTCAACATTGTAGATGATGCACTCTTCCGCCACAAGGAGTTCTCGAACAACTCCGATGAGAGGCTCGCAGAGTACTCGGTGCTTGAGAGGAAGGCACGTCAACTGGGTGTGCAATACGTTGAGCTGGATGGGAGTATAGGTATAATCGGGAACGGAGCTGGTCTCACCATGGCTACACTAGACCTAATTAAATACTATGGGGGTGAGCCAGCCAACTTTCTGGACGCTGGCGGCGGCTCGTCGGAGGAAGAGTTTATGCAGGCCTTGAGTATACTAAACGAGAACCCCAATGTTAGACTTGTCTTCGTGAATATTCTTGCGGGTATAACTAGGTGCGACGATGTTGCGAGAGCCATTGTTAAAGCGAGAATCAGCCTCGGGATGTCAAAACCCTTCGTGATCAGGTTGGCTGGTACGAATGAGGAGGAGGGACGCAGAATACTCGCGGCGAGCGGTATAAACGTCTACTCCGACATGGATGAGGCTGCTAAGAAGGCGGTGGAGGCAGCCTCAAAAGTATAGTAAGGTGTGAAAATATGGCGATACTTGTAGACGAATCCACAAGACTCGTGGTTCAGGGCATAACTGGAAGGGAGGGAGGCTTCCACGCAGCCCAGATGGCGGCCTACGGTACAAATGTGGTCGCCGGGGTAAGCCCAGGTAAAGGGGGGTTAAAAGTGTTGGATAGCGTGCCAGTATACGACACTGTGAGGCAGGCTGTGAAAGAAGCTGGTGCGAACACCTCCATAATATTCGTCCCCGCCCCCAACGCGCTTGACGCTGTTCTCGAATCCATTGACGCTGGAATACGCCTCACAGTCATAATAACCGAGCATGTGCCACCCTCCGACACGTGGAGGGCTGTGAACTACGCGGCGCGCAGGGGTGTTAGGCTCATAGGTCCAAACTGTCCAGGCGTGATAAGTCCCGGCAAGGCTAAGGTGGGCATAATGCCCGCAAGTGTTTTCAAACGTGGTGGGGTTGGTGTTGTGAGTAGAAGTGGCACACTAACCTACGAGGTATCCCTACAACTCACAAAGTCCGGGCTCGGTCAAAGCAGCGTTGTGGGTATAGGGGGCGACCCGATTGTGGGCACTGGTTTCAAGGATGTCTTGGAAATGTTCGAGAAGGATGTTGAAACCCACGCGGTGGTGCTCATAGGCGAAATAGGTGGGGATGCGGAGGAGAAGGCTGCCGCATATATTTCAGAGCATTTGTCGAAGCCCGTGGTTGCCTACATTGCCGGTAGAACCGCTCCGCCTGGAAAGAGGATGGGTCATGCGGGCGCCATAGTGAGCGGAACCGAGGGGACGGTTGAGGCCAAGACAAAGGCGTTCACCGAGGCTGGTGTAGCTGTCGCAAAGACGCCTTCAGAGATACCAGCGCTTATAGCCAGAGCTACTAGGCGTTGAGTTCCCATCCGGCGCGTGAGAGCCCGGCGATAAGAGCCTCAGTGTTTTTCAGGGTTTGGTTCAACACCTGCATCTGGCTTGTGGACACACCCACTTCCTCGTAAGTGTGTCCACACTTACCAAACACTCTTTTAGCGACCGCGGAGAGAGGCTCAGCTGGTTCTATGTCCGCGAACTCGGCTACGAGAGTAGCCCAGCATCTGGCGACGCTGCTTAACCCGTACCCCCCGCCTCCAAAAGCAATCAACCTGCCTCCACAAACATCATGGGACAATAGGTGGATCGAGGAGACAAGTTGAAGGTAGCCTGAGTCGGAGAGTTCTAGGTGGGTGAGCGGGTCTCCTGAATGGGCGTCCACCCCTGCTTGGAGTAGGATTACCTCGGGTTTAAAGCTTCGAATCAGGCTTGGCACGATTTTGGAGAATGTGTAGAGATAGTCCGCATCACCCGCGTTGGGTGGTAACACGAGGTTCACCTTTTTACCGAAGCCTTCACCCTCACCCAATTCTTCTATGGAGCCAGTACCAGGGAAGAGATATCTACCATCTTCATGGAAGTCGAGTATCAAAAGGTTGGGGTCAGAGTAGAAGGGGTACATGACACCGTCCCCATGATGGGCATCGATATCTATGTATGCGATTCTGGTTAAACCCATATCCCGAAGTGTTCGTATAGCGATGGCTACATCGTTAAACACGCAGAAACCACTCGCCCTATTGGGCTGGGCGTGGTGTAATCCACCATAGAGGTTGACGGTGTGCTGTGTCTGTGGTAAAACCCTGCACATCTCAGCAGAAGCCTTCACCGCGTGTGAATATGCTTCATAACACTGTGGAAAGGCAGGCGTGTCGCCGTAATCGAGTAAACCCTCCCCGATATCAGACATCTTCTTGACAAAACGAATGTATGACTCCTCGTGGAAAAGTCTGAGTAACTCAACGCAATCGTCACCGTCATCCCTGTCGAACTCCACTACCCTTAAACCACGCATAACCCCAGAGGCTTCCAGAACCTTCAGCGCTAAGTATACCCGTTCAGGCCTCATCGGGTGACCGTCTGGAAACCCACTCTTCTCAAATCCCGTGATACGAGCCAAGACCACACTACACACATCTACCCACCCGGAACCCTAAACATAAACCAAACGGCCACGATTCCGCACAAATATCTCCCGCTGTGCCATACTTGGTACCCTGATATGTGATGGCCAGGCTTTAACGTCCACGCATGAGAGAATCTTACCTAGCCACCCCGCAGGAGGATATCTTGATGGGTAGACAGTTTACTTTGTGATTGTTAATAATCGTCTGTCACTGGAATATAATCATCGAGGGGTGGTCGAAAAGTATATTTCTTTCCATCATCCTCTCTACACATGATACGTAGGGGACTTGGCCGTCCACGCCAGCGTGTACCTAGAGGGCTAAGTGGCCTAATCCCCTCGTTCCACATGGGCGGTCGTCGTCTAGTCTGGTCTAGGACGTTGGCCCCCCGCGCCAACGACCCGGGTTCAAATCCCGGCGACCGCATCCCTCAATCTGGTTTGACTTTAAACGTTGCTTTGACTGCTTTTCTCTGCGCAGCCATTATCCTCGTAGGGTTCGTAGTGGTTTCACACGTGTTTCTCGCAGCGGTGACTAGCTATAGCATGCTTCCAACCCTCACGTGAGGAGACCTTCTAGTAGTGCAGGTCAGCATTGGCCACCAACAATATAGGGTGGACCAAGTAATAGTCTACCGTAGCACAAATCAATTACTCAACTATGAACTCATGGTGCATCGTATAGTGGCCGTGAACGTTAATGCTACGGATGGCATAGTGGGCTATATAACCAAAGGGGATAACAACCCAGTGGCCGACAACGCGGCTGGATACGAGCCCCCACAGGTATACCTCCAAACAGGGTTCTTGGTAGAGTAATATTTGTGGCTCCTCTCCAAGGATACCTAGGACTCTACCTTAAAACGACGGTTGACCACGCCGTGTTAATCGTCCTCTTAGTGGTCGTTGTGGCCCTTAACGCCACTAGACCACCCCATAAAGTAAGAAGGAGTGTTCCAGCGCAGCACGGGTAGGCGCTCATGATACAAACCTGCTTTTTAGTTTATTTATGAGAATAATAAGAATAACTATATAAACAACTAGATTCCACACTAGATCACCACTCCCTCTGGTTATATCAGTAATCGTTAACATAGCGGTGTCCAGATTGAGCCTTCTCATGTGTGGGAATCAACCGTGTTAGCAACTTATCTGGATGTAGCCGCTAAAAATAGAAAGTTTTTATTACTGTTTTGTTGCTTACTCATGTGAGTAAGGTTGACGGAAAAACTTTATTTGAGTGACTCCTATCTGCGAGAGTTTACGGCTGAAGTGGTTGCGGTCGACGCTGGGCGAATTATTCTCAGCAGGACTGCATTCTATCCGGGAGGTGGAGGCCAGCCGCCCGATAGGGGGTTGCTTATGGTGGAAAATGGCCCTACACTCAATGTAATAGGCGTGGGAAAAACGGAGTATGGGGATGTCTATCACGAAGTGCAGGGAGGTTTGCTGAATGTGGGTGAAAGGGTAAAGGGTGTGATCGATTGGGACTTACGCTATGCGCACATGCGTCACCATACAGCTCTACACATAGTTTCCGGCGTCGCGTTCAAACTCTTCGGCGCCAAGATAAGCGGTAGCCAGATATATGCTGATAGGGCGCGCATAGACCTTGATATTAAGGGTTTTGATAAGTCGAAGCTTAAGGTTTTAGAGGACGAATCCAATAGAATTGTAGCCGAGCGTAGAGGCGTTTCAGTACGCTTTATACAGCGGGATGAAGCTTTAGCCAATCCAAGCTTGTACAGGCTGGGTGATGATGCACACATTCCGGCAGGTGGGACACTTAGAATAATAGAGATAGACGGGTTCGACGCCCAACTGGACGGTGGAACACACGTGGCGAACACGTCTGAAGTCGGGAAGATAGTGTTCGCGAAATACGAAAATAAGGGTGCGGGTAGCAAACGAATTGAGATCGTGTTAGAAAAGGGCAGCTAAGCTTTGGAGCTTTAAATTGATGGATGAACCGTTTCAATAATAAAGATGGTGCCTGTGTTGGCGAGCTTATAGAAGTATCTGTTAAATGTCACAACGAGAACTGCTCCTGTTGGAGTATCAGGTGATGTTTGTTTGAATCCCACAACTATTTGGCTCGTGGTCAATTAAGCGTTCTCCAGTAACCTCTTTAACTTTCTTCCGAGGTTTATAACGATGTGGATAAATTAGAGGTTACCTACAATAAATTGCTGAGATATGTTGCGGGCAATTCGTTGTATCAGGTTTCCCGCGTCCATGATAGTGTTGACTTGGTTTTTACAGCCGATTTCCCTGAGGCCGAGTCGCACTCACGCGGAGAGCCGGCTAGGGTTATTTTCCACGGTAGACTGGTGGGTGAAAAAGTTGTTTTCGATAGGGTGCAGGTTGACGAGGGAGATAGGCTCATCACAAAGAATCCTGATGACGCCCTATACGCCTACTCGTCGTGGCTTGAATTCATCGAGGAAAACTATTAGGGCTTTGATGTCAACCTAGGATTATGATTTTGTCATCGTCATAGTATTTATCCTTGTACACTGCCTTTCCGTCGAGTGTCTTTATGTTTCTAATACTAGTACACTGTAGGAATTCTTTTTCGACGGTTTCAAAAGTGGCTCTTTGCTTAAGTAGCGAGATCGGTACTGGTGCTTCAACTATCCTTGCTTTTAAGATGTGCCTGGTTGTCTTTGGTGGGAATAGCGTGTGTTTCATGCCCGCTTCGACAACGTCCTTCTTAGAGAGCTTTGGCGGCACTATGTGGAATTCGCCGCTGTTTGGTATGGTTCCCCTAGTTGTGACGGTAGGCTCACCGAACACGTCTCGGAGCCGTTTTAGGATGCGACGCAGTAACTCATATTTCAATACTATACTTTGAGCTGGAATCTCAAAACCCACGGTTACGTTCTGACTGACTATTAGGCAGTCTCCCCTATCCGTCTCCCTGAGACCCATGTCAACCAGAAGCCTTAACGCCCTGCCCACGTCCCCTTTGTAACCCTTGGTCCACACGTCAACCCTGATACTGTCGGAGAGGTAATCTACGGTCATGGCTGGCACATATCTTAAACCTAGCGACTTAGCAACCGCGAGTCTGTGCATACCGTCGAGTACGGTCCAGCTCGAAATATCCACTATGATTGGGTTAAGGAAAACTTGGCTTCTACTTATGATGTCGTACAGCTCCTTATAGTTTGAGTAAACTATTTCCTCGTGCGGCTTTAACCAATCAACTTGTAGTAGGCTAAAGCCGAGTTCAACTTTTTTATCCCCAACATTTACGTTTAGGGTTGGGCACAATACAACTTACCCGCCTGGCTCACGGGTAATAAGCTCAACGAGTTGGAGTGCGGCTTTCCTCTGAGCCTCCCTGGTGTTTGCCCCTATGTGGGGTGTTAAGACCACGTTTTCAAGCTGGGTGAGCGGCCCCGAGTATGGCTCGCGAGAGTAAACGTCGAGCGCTGCTCCCCTAATTCTACCATCTTTAAGCGCCTTATAGAGGGCGTCTTCATCCACCACTTCACCCCTCGACGCGTTGACTAGGTAGGCGCCATGTTTGAGTTTGGAGAACATATCAGCGTTGAAGAACCCTCTGGTTTCTGGTGAAAGTGGTACATGCAGTGTTACCGCGTCAGCTTGGCTGAGTAATTCTTCAAGTTTAACATAGGAAGCTGGAGCGTAGCTTATGGATTCACCCAGTATATCCCAGGCCAACACACGCATACCTAGGCAGGAAGCCAGTTTGGCCACCTGACGACCGATTCTACCGTAACCGATGATTCCAAGCGTCTTACCAGCAAGCTCTTCCCCAAGTAGCTCGTTTTTAAGCCACTCTCCCCTACGGATACCCCTGTCACCTCTCGCTATACCCCTGAAAAGGGTTATGAGCAGCCCAATTGTTAGCTCAGCCGCCGCGTTAGTTGGTGCTTCAGGGGTGTTGAGCAACTTAATCCCCCTCTTATTAGCCTCGGAGACATCCACGTTGTCTAAGCCCACACCAGCCCTAGCGACGATCTTAAGCTTGGGGGCTCTTTCGAAAAACTCACGGTCCACTCTGGTTCTGCTGCGCACTATGACACAGTCGGCGTCCACTATAGCGTCCAGCAGCTCTTGTCTGCTAGCTTTTGACTTATCAATCACTTGGTGATTTTTGCTTAGAGCTTTAATTGCTTCGGCATCTATTGCATCGCAAACAACTATCTTCATGTAATACACCTTAAATAGTGTTCATGGAGTAGTATTCTAGTGCGGCACTAACGCCTTCGCCGAGGCGGGTTTTACCTACACCAACCTCTTTAAGGCTTAGCTCAAGCGCCGAAAGCGTTGTTACGATATCCTTCATATCCACGCGACCCATATGGCCCACCCTTAGTACATCATCCCTATACTTTCCGAGCCCAGCACTCACAATTACCTCAAACCTATCACGCATTGTGTTCGCCACAAGTCTGGCTTTACCTTCAATCTTGATGGCTGAGACCGTGTTTGATGCTAACCCTCTCTCCGGGAAGAGGTCCAAGCCCATCGCCGCGATTCCTCTACGAAATGCCTCCGCGTTGACACTATGCCTTACAACGAACTTCTCAACCCCCTCTTCAAGGATCTGGTCTAGTGAAGTGTTCAGCGCGTGGATCACACTTATCGCAGGGGTTGCCGGTGTCGAGTGGTCTTCGGCTGCCTTATCAAACAACTCAATGTTAAAGTAGAATGAACGCTTGGGCGTCTTAGCCGCCTTCTCTCTAGCCTTATCAGACATGGCCACGAACGCAGCCCCAGGAGGCGTAGCCAACCCCTTCTGTGTTGCTGTCACGGTAACATCTATACCCCACGGATCCATCTCATACTCGTTACCTATCCCAGAAACATTATCCACAAAGCAGAGGGAACCCGCCTTCCGCGCGATTCGAGCAACCTCTCTAACCTGATTGAGAACGCCAGTGCTTGTCTCATTAAACACCATAGCTACGATTGCAGCCCCATCCACACTACTCTTCAAGGCCTCTAGGTCCACACCCCTACTCCACTCCGATTTAACCTCCACAACGTTCGCACCATACACCTTAAACGTGTCGCGCAGTCTATCCGCGAAGTATCCGTTGGTGCACACCACGACCTTATCACCGGGCGCAACAAGATTGGAGACCGCGAACTCGTTTCCGGCCGTACCAGAACCCGTTATAAAGTACACCTCACCAGCTGTGTTCAAAACCTTCCTTAATTTCTCCTTAACGTCCACGAATAACTTGTTGAATTTTGGCCCCCGGTGGTTGAACATGGCTGTAGCCATCGAGAGTAGGACTCTGTGGTCCACATTAACCGGCCCGGGAAGCATCACAAGCTCTTCATTTTTCATGTAGCCTCAAAAAACATTAATCGAAGTATAAAATAAGCGTATTTCAAACCCGAAATCAATGTTCCGAGGACCTCTAACATAGACTCATAATGAAAACAATACATATGCAGTATAGTAGGATGACTACATACATACATAATAATCAGCCACTATTAAAGTGTGTTAGATCTTTTCCAAGACCTCGCCCTTTACGGTAGATCCAAAATCGCGCCTGAAGCTGATTGTTTCTTACATACGAATTTTGGGTCTATAGCGAAGGGCGGGATAGCTCACAAGTGGTTCGAAAATTATTGGTACTACTCACAATTAAACAGAGAACTTTAGCCACATAATTCTTACTGCTTGGCTCGCCATCTTGGCCCGTCCTTCGTGTCCTCCACAATTATTCCAAGCTCAGCAAGTTTGAGTCTTATTTTATCCGCTGTTGCGTAGTCCCTCCTCATACGTGCCTCCTCGCGGAGCTGAAGTATTAGTTCAATAAGCTTCTCCGTGTTTAGGTCTACACTAGGCTTCTTAAACTCCAATCCTAGGATGCCTAGCATTTGGTTTAACGTCTCTAATGCACTTAGAGCATCAGGTTTTGTGAGCGTGTCAGATGAGAGGGCGTTGTTAATAGTTCTGATGAATTCGAATAGTATCCCGAGCGCCCTCGGTGTGTCGAGGTCCTCTCCGAGACTTACTAAAAACTGGTCTAACACCTCTTTAGGACTGGGTTTTAAGCGCTCGCCACGGTCCACTGCATCTTTTTTAACCCTTTGATGTAAATTGAATAGGGCTGTGCTTATTCTTTTCAGATTTGCTTCGGCTTGGTCTAGTAGCGTGTCGTCGAATTCTAGTGGTCCCCTGTAGTGTGTGCTGATAAGCGCTAGCCTGACCACATTGGGCTCTCTACGTTCAAGCAGGTCTACTAGGTTTACCACGTTACCCACACTCTTCGACATCTTAACTTTACCCATAGTGACCCAGCCAACGTGAACCCAGTGGTGGGCGAGTGGTTTACCTGTGAGCGCCTCACTTTGAGCCGACTCATTCTCGTGGTGTGGGAAAATAAGGTCTTGCCCCCCACCGTGGATATCAATTGTGTCCCCCAAATACTTTTTAATCATAGTACTGCACTCTATGTGCCATCCCGGTCTACCCTTACCCCAAGGACTCGGCCACCCTATCTCACTCGGAGAAACCGACTTCCATAACGCGAAGTCCTCTGGGTTGCGTTTTTTCTCAGATGGTTCAACCCTCGCACCCGCTATCAGCTCATCAACTTTTTGGTGTGAAAGCTTACCGTAGTCCTTAAACTTTCTCACCTCAAAGTAAACGTCGCCGTCACTCACATATGCGTATCCCCGGTCTATTAGTCCGTTTACAAAATCGATTATCTCGGGTATGTTCTGGGTTACACGTGGATAGTAGTGGGCTCTCAGCACGTGGAGCTTGTCCATAACCTCAAAATATTCTTGAATGTATTTTTCGGCAACCTCACTCGGCTGGATTCCAAGCTCCTTTGCCTTTGCGATGATTTTGTCGTCTATATCTGTAAAGTTCTGGACGTGTATCACCTTATGACCACTGTATTCTAGGAACCGGCGTAACACATCGAACACAACAAACGTTCTAGTGTGGCCAACGTGGATATGGCTTTGCGGTGTTAGTCCGCAAACGTAGATTCTTATTGGACCTCCGTTAATGGTTAGTTCTTCAACGCTCCTGCTTAGGGTGTTATATAGCTTCATAAGTGCTGCAGCATATCAATGGTGCAGGTGTATTTTAGCTATCCCAAACTTTCCAGTATTATTTTTGTGTACATGAGGAAACATGAAGACGTAAAATAAATCCGACACACCTAAAAACAAATTCGTAATATTCCTTCTAGGAATGCAGCTTTCAAAGCAGTTGACAGTAGAAGGCCCATCCGTTCAAGAAGTTTTCGACTTCACTGTGGAATATATCAAGAGCCTCGGCTACCAGGTGGTGGATATTAAGCCAAACTTAGTATTCACCAAAAAAACCCTAATAGACGATTATGGCAAGGTAGCCGAGCTATGGCTCTCAGTCTCAGTCCTAGGGGAACATTACATAACTGTTTTTATGGACTATCAACTACGCTCGCAGGAACGAAGCGATGGCTCGGATAATCACGGCGTACTTCTAGCAAAAATAGAAGAGGAGTATGAGGGTCTCTGGCAGCGTCTCCGAAGACTTAGTAAGTAAGCCACCCCCTCACTCGAACTGTATAACAAAAATCTTTGATCAATACACAGTTGACGCTGAGAATTGGTTTTGAGCTACCGCGGAGGGCTGGGTTTTGAAGGGTGTAAACCACACTTACTGTGCCCTATGAGCTGGCTATGTACTGGGTTAAGACGTCGGAGTACTCCTTTGTGCCCAGGTACTCTACACCCATATAGCGGGCCAAATCCTGTGTCACCTTTTTATCGGCTATACTTCTATCTATAGCTCTATCGATGAGTCGTGACGCCTCATTCCAACCCATGAATTCAAGCATAAGTTGCGCGCCTCTAATCATCCCTGTCGGGTTAGCTAGATTTTTACCCGCGTACTTCGGCGCGGTGCCGTGTACAGCCTCAAACATACCACCTAGGTCGCCTATGTTAGCACCACCGAGAACCCCTATATCGCCTATTAGGGCGCCTGCAGCGTCGGAAATATAGTCACCGTTGAGGTTGGGAGCCAAGATCACGTCATAGCTCTCCGGCCTCGTTATGATCTGCTGAAACATGTTGTCGGCTATTCTGTCGTTAACCAGTAGTTTACCTATGGGTACGGGGTTTCTCTGTAAAGTCTCCTCTGTGATTATTCTGTCTGCGAACTCGTTTTTAGCCACCTCATAGGCCCATTCTCTGAATGCTCCCTCCGTGTACTTCATTATGTTGCCTTTGTGCATTATCGTCACACTTCTTCTACCGTTGTTTAGCGCGTATCTTAAGGCGAGCCTAGTTATCCGCTGCGTCTTGTGTTTCCCCATGGGTTTTATACCTATACCGGTGTCATCCTCGAGCTCGACCCCGAGGTTTTCGCGTAGGAATGTTCGTAGTGTTTCAGCCTCCTGTGAATCATGCTTCCACTCTATACCACGATAAATATCATCTGTATTCTCCCTGAAGATTATGAGGTCAACTTTTTCAGGGTTTCTGAGCGGTGATTGTAATCCACGCATGTATTTCACCGGTCTAATATTCGCGTAAAGGTCAAGGATCATTCTTATGTGTACGTTGAGGGAGCGCCAACCCTCCCCAACGGGTGTTTCCAGCGGCCCCTTTAAGACCACCTTGTACTGCATAATTGCCTCCTCGGTTTCCTTTGGGAAGCGAGTGCCCTTCTCCTTCTCCGCCTCCCATCCAGCTAAAACCTTTTTCCAGCTTATTTTCCTTGAGGATCCGTATGCTCTCTCCACTGCGCTATCGACTACACGCATAGCCGCACGCGTAACCTCCGGACCGATACCATCACCCTCAATATACAGGATGATGGGTCTGTTGGGGGTGCGCCATACTCCTCCGTCAACCACTATTTTCTCGCCGTCTATATCCATTTTGCCTCGAGGACTAAGCGTGTAACCCAAACTTAAAGGTGTTTAGCGTGTCTAAGAGCCATTTAAAACCTGTCTGTACACACTGGTGACCTCTGAAACAACGTTATCCCAGTCGTACCTTTTTGCCTTCAGTACACAGTTGTGTGATAATTCCTCTCTGAGTCGATTATCCCCTAAAATTGTGCCCAACGCGAGCGTTAACCCACGCACGTCTCCCCGCTTCACGATTAGACCAGTCCTACCGTCATCAACCAACTCTGGAAGTGACCCCGAGTCGTAAACTACGCTAGGTGTGCCGCACGCGGCGGCCTCAAGCACGCTCAACCCAAACCCCTCGCTCACGCTTGGCAGCATTAGGACTTCTAGCTCACTGTAGGCTGAAGCGAGCTCATAGTCGTTTAATGGAGGCACATAGCGTAACTTAGAAGAAAGACCATCTAATTCCGCTTGCCTTATAATCTTTCTGAGAGCACTCTTTTGACCGCTTGTCCCCAAGGTTTCACTGGGACCAATGTACACAAGGTATGTATCCTTGTCTTTCTCGAGGAATGGTCTCACTGCGAGGTATGTGTCAAAAGCGCCTTTACCCAAGGCTATTCTGCCAACGAATCCGACTAGCTTCGCGTGCTCTTTTAGACCAAGGCGTCTTTTCAGGAGTAACTCGTGTCTGGGTCTAAAAACTGAGGTGTCAACGCCGTTAGGTATAACCCACACCTTCTTATGGTTGCCAACCAACCTTGAGAGCTTCTTTTTGGTTGAGTGGCTTGGCACCATATAGTAGTCGAATCGCTCCGTCCATCGTTTTTCAAGTTTTGACGCAAAGTGTTCGATGTTAACTCCGAAGTACTTCTGGAACATGCTTGTGTACACGTCGTGGATGTGACGCACCACCTTCTCCTTGATCCCCCATTTCGAGAAGAAGCTAGAACTCAGATAACTGTTTAGGTGGACAACATCTGGATTAAGCCTTTCACTGTATGCAAAGGCCAAGTAGGGGAAGACTATGCGTGGAAGTTTGACGTATGTCACACCCTCAAACTGGAATGTCGACGACCGCAGGCTACTGAAGTTTTGGAGTTGTGAGACAACGGTTACGCGGTGGCCCATACTTGCCTGACGCTTGGCAACCTCGTGTATAACGCGCTCAACGCCACCTATACTCGGGTAGGAATTATCCGCCACGTGTAGTATATTTAGGGAATCATCCATCTCGCTTTACACCCGAGGGAGCGCATCTGTGGGAAACGTCGTCTATCAGCTTCCAGATATATCAGCACTAAGAAAAGCGTAGCGCACAAGAGCGCCACTAAAGATGAGCTCGGCTGGTCCTTTCATTACACCAACCTAATTCAAAACCCGGATTCCTCGTCACAGCTCACATCAAATAATCAAAGCTCACAAAAAAGGTTTTGTCTCCATAGTAACCAACACGTAAAGATAGTGTCCACATAACGATGGTCTCCGGATTAGGAGGGGGATGTGCATGGTATCCAAGCGTTGGAGACGGTTATCTAGATAGGACCCACATAACAATTTTCCGGGCGCAACACCCACTTATCACTAATTTCCTAGATAGTACCCAGATAAACCCGCGAAGTATAAATATCTTAATGGAAGATTGTTTTGGTAACGATGACACCATCACTCTACGAATTAGTGGTCGAAGCCTCGGTAATAATAATGATGGGTATAGGTTCCGCTCAGGATATTAGGAGGAGGGAGGTTGAGGACTACGTTTGGTTCATAGCGGCTTTACCACTGGCTCTCAATATATACACAATCCTAGTCGGCTCCGCTTTAATCGAGCCAAGATTGTGGGCGGTTGAATTAGCTCTCTTAACCGGTATGGGTCTACTCTTCTACTATCTTGGTTTATTTGGTGGCGCGGATGCGAAGGCACTTATTGCGCTTGGCCTCTCTATGCCTAGACCAATACCCCCGTTTGAATCCCAAATCGGACTGTTTGGTGTGACGGTGTTCGACAATGGAGTTGTGCTGGCTGTGGTGTACGCGGCACTTTTCGTAGTGGTTAATCTCTTTAGGGCCCTTCTAGTAAAGGGTTACCTTGGAAGATACGCTGATGCCTCGTCCCGCACGAAGCTCGGAATGATTCTCTATGCCTATAAAACCAGTGTGGAGAACTATATGCGTAACTACTATAAACTGTTTCTAGCCGAGAAACCAGTTGTAGACACGCAGGGAAGTGTTACCTTTACACCCACTTACGGTGTTCGACTGGCCTCGGATGACGAATCATTTAATGAGTTGTCTGCACTCTTAGCCTCAGGTAAACTCGATCCGAAAGATGAGATATGGGTGAGTCAGGGTCTACCGCTCGTGTCCTTCATGTTCGTAGGAATGATTATAACGCCTTTCACAGGTGACCTAGTATTCCACTTAATTAGGGCGCTCGTGGGGTAGTCACAGCTTGGTGGGGTGGTCTGCCCCACATCGCGGCGTTTCTATTAGCATGTCTTAAATAAGTGTTTTAATCAAGAATCAGTGTAGGTTGCAGTGTCAGCGCGCTTATTCGCCTTCAAGATAAGGGAGGGCCAAGAGACCAATATGGCTCTTTTCATAGACGACCTTATCAACTCTCCGAAGAGCAGTCAGCAGAGTGAGGATTCTAGTGAACTGAGTAACGCGGATATAAAGGCAATAGTATACATACCGAAGATGAACGGTGTCCTACTTGCTGAAACATCTAATCCAAGGTATCTTGAGGCTCTCCTACGAGGTCAAAAACATTATAAGGGTAGAATATACGGCACCGTGAAACTCGAAGAGATAGAGCCACTCATTAAGCCAAGGACTGTGATGGAGGTGTTAAACTTGGGCGATGAAATTGAGGTTGTGAGTGGCGCTTTGAGGGGTAGCAGGGGTAAAGTTCTCAGGATTGATAAATCCCGTAATGAGGTAACTTTCCAGCCTGCTGAGGTGGCTATACCCATGCCCATGACAATCAGTATTGACATGGTGAAAATTGTTAAGCAGGCAGAGAAGGGTGCTACGCAGCAATGACCGCCATAAAGAAGCTCAGATTCCTTGTCCCTGCAGGTAAGGCGACGCCCGGCCCCCCTATTGGGCCCGCTCTCGGCCCCACAGGTGTGAAGACTCCGCAGGTGGTCCAGAAAATAAACGAAGCCACAAAGAAGTATGAGGGTATGAGTGTAAGTGTGGATGTGATAATAGACCTTGAAACAAAAGACTTTCAAGTCGAAGTGATGGAGCCCTCAATTAGCTCCCTCATACTCAAAAAGGTCGGAGCTGAAAAGGGCTCGGCCACCCCACACACCGTTAAGGTGGGAAACGTAGATTTTAGCTACGTGGTGGAGCTAGCTAAGTCAAAGATCAACAGCATGAACACAACATCCTTGAAGGCGGCGGTCAAAACGGTTTTGAGCGTTTGTAGGTCGGTGGGGGTGACTGTTGACGGCTCCGACGCGAAGGACTTAATATCGAAGGTTGACGCGGGTGAGTTTGATAGTATTATGGGTGTTTAGCCATGATGGATAAGCAGAGGTTAGTTGAAGTTTTAGAGCAGGTTAAAACAACTTCAGAGAAGAGGAAATTCATACAGTCGGTTGAGTTCGAGTTGAAGCTGAAAAACGTGGATGCAAGTAAACCTGAAAACAGTTTTACCGAGACGCATCCGCTACCTAAAGGTCTCAGCACCAAAAGGCGGAGTGTCTGCGTGTTCGCTGACGGCGCATCCCTGCCTAAGGCAAGGGAATCGGGTGCTGACGCGGTTATGACTAGGAGTGATATAGAGGCGTTGGCGGGTGATAAGAAAGCGGTGAAGAAGCTCGCCAAAAAGTATGACTTTTTTGTCGCCGACGCAACACTTATGCCGCTTATAGGTAGGGTTATGGGTCAGGTTCTAGGACCCCGTGGAAAGATGCCTACACCATTCCCAGTGAACGCAGACCCCAAACCCATAGTTGAGAGGCTCAGAAATTCTGTGCTCGTCAAACTGAAGGGTCAACCTGTTATAAGGTGCATGGTGGGGTCGGAAGATATGAATGCAGATGATTTAGCCGATAACATATTGGACCTTGTTAACTATACCACTCAGAAGGTTAAGGGAGGTCGTGCAGCACTTGATCACGCGCTGGTTAAACTAACCATGAGTAAACCGGTCAAGATTGAGTTCAGGTGAGTTGGAAGATGTCTTTGACTCTGTATCAAAGAAGGCGTGAAGGTAAGAAGCAGCTATTAGATTACTTGGTCGGCGAGATACCTAAGCACAGAGGCTTAATGGTTATAGGGATTACAGGTGTGGAAACATCCGTTGTTCAGAGCGCTAGGAAGGCCTTGAAAGGTAAGGCTACTATTAGGGTTGTGAAGAATACTGTACTCTCTAAGGCTATAGACAAAACAAGCCTCCCAGAAGAAGTCAAGAGTGCATTGAAGACAAGGCTTTCCGCTGAAAACGCCGTAGTTTTTTCAGATGACTCGGTTTTCAGCGTGGCAGCCGAGTTGCTCAGATTCAAACAAAACGCATACATTAAGCCGAATCGCAGCACACCTGTAGACGTTATCGTCCCAGCCGGTGTCACACCGCTCCAGCCGGGCCCCCTAACAGATTCCCTCACAGCGCTTGGCATCCCATTCGAAGTTAAAAAGAACTTGGTGTATATAAAAAAGGATACTCTGGTAGTTAAGAAGGGCGAGCGTGTTAACGCGAGGATAGCTGAACTTCTGCGCGCTCTCGACATTGCTCCACTCACATCGTCGTTTGAGCTAAAGTTGGCGTTAGAGGACGGGCTGTATATACCCGGCGAAAAACTCAACGTAGACCTCTCCTCCTTCATCAGAGACCTCTCCTCAGCCCACACCAGCGCGTTAACATTAAGCGTCAACTTGGGCATCCCCGTTGCTGAAGCGATGCCTCTAATAGTCGCCCAAGCCGCTAGGAATGCATTAGCACTGGGCGTTGAGGCGGGGTACCTGTCTGCAGAAACACTACCACTGGTTCTATTAAGAGGCATATCGGCCGCCAAAGCTCTATCAGAGTTGGTTAAGGTTTAGAGGGGTTGTTTGGTCGCGTAATAACTTATATAACCGTCTGGTCTTAATCTGAATCGGTGCGTTCGGAATGTTGTACATATACGCTAGCCTGCTACTGCACGCTGGTGGTAAAGAGATAAACGAGGATAATCTAAAGAAGGTTGTTGAAGCAGCTGGTATAGAGCCTGATATTGCGCAGATAAAAGCTGTAGCCGCTGCACTTAAGGGTGTTAACATTGACGAAGTAATTAAGCAGGGTCTGAGTGTGGCTCCAGCGGCTCAGCCTCAGGCGCAGCCTCAGGCGCAGCCACAGGCTAAGGTAGAAGAGAAACGAGAAGAAAAGAAGGAAGAAGAGGAAGAGGTATCCGCTGAGGGTCTTGGAGCCCTCTTCGGATAACTCCTCGCAACCTCTACTCCAACGTGTAAACCTTTTTTGTAGGCAGCGGCCTTTAAACTCGGTAGTCATCGCATGCAACTTGACCCATCACTATACGAGGTGCCTTATTTCACCGAAGAAGGCTTTTTAAGAAAAAAGTGTGCCGTTTGCGGTGAATACTTCTGGACGCTTGACCCGCAGCGACAAACCTGCGGTGACGCGCCGTGTGACCCATACGATTTTTTCGATACACAATACACTAGTAGGTCGCTTGATGTATCCGCTATGCGGTCCACGTTTATTGGATACTTCAGCGAGAGAGGCCACAAAGCGATACAGCCAAGGGAGGTTGTAGCCAGGTGGCGGGATGACCTCTACCTCACGATAGCTAGCATAGTCCTATTTCAACCATTCGTTACAAGCGGTCAGGTTCCTCCGCCAGCTAACCCCCTAGTTGTGAGTCAACCCTGTATAAGGCTCTCGGATATCGATAATGTGGGTCTAACAGCGGGTAGACACCTCACCATATTTGAGATGGGTGGACACCACGCCTTCAATTACCCTGACCACAAAGTCTACTGGAAGGATGAGACAGTGCGTTATGCTTACGACTTCTTTTCTAGGGAATTGGGTATCCGCAGAGACAAGGTGACTTTAAAGGAGAGTGTTTGGGTGGGCGGCGGTAACGCTGGGCCGTGTTTCGAGGTCGCCGTGGGAGGGCTTGAAATCGCCACACTCGTGTTTATGGAATATGACGTCCGGGAGGATGGTTCATGGACTCCTCTTCCACTAAAGATAGTTGACACTGGCTACGGCATTGAGCGTATGAGTTGGCTGTCCCAGAGGTCGCCAACAGGTTTCCACGCTATTTACGGTAGGCTCGTGGACAGGTTCGCCGACCTCCTAGGTGTAAGCCTCCCCTCACCCCAAGCGCTCATCGAGACTGCTAAGTACTCCGCCTTAATGAAGGTTGAGGGAGGTGAGAGTGCTAGGCAGCTGAGGTTGAAGGTAGCTGAAAAGCTTGGAGTGGATCCCTTAGAGCTTGAAAGGTGGATGATACCCGTTGAGTCCATGTTCGGGATCCTAGACCACACTAAGACTCTTGGCTTCATGCTCGCCGACGGGATAGTCCCATCCAACACTGGCGAAGGCTACTTGGCCCGTTTGGTCTTAAGGAGGGCGCTCAGGCTTAGGAGGAGGCTCAATCCGGTGAGTCTAAGCGAGTTGGTTTCAATGCAGCTCGAGTTCTGGGGGAAAGACTTCCCTAGGCTAACGGAGAGGTCGAAGCGAGTGTTGGAGGAGATAGAGCTAGAGGAGAGGAAGTACTCTGAAACCGTATCAAAGGCGGCCGGCCTGGTTGACTCGGCTTTAAGGCAGGCCGCTAAAAGCGGTAAGATTGGGGTTGAGGAGTTGATAGGCCTGTACGACTCCCATGGCGTGGACCCATACCTAGTTGCTGAGGAGGCTAAGAATCGGGACGTTGCTGTAACAGTCCCAGATAATTTCTTTACCTTGGTTGCCCAAAGACACGGTTACGCCAAGCCGAAGGCTCAGTCAACGGTTCATATAGGTCCCTCAATTCTTGGGCAGCCTAAAACCCGTAGGCTCTATTATGAGGATCCCGGCCTATTAGAGTTCGATGCCAATGTTCTTTTAGTCGAGGGTGAAAAGCTTGTATTGGATCAGACATGTTTTTACCCTGAGGGTGGAGGCCAGCCGGCGGATACCGGGAACATTATTATTGATGATGTGAAGTTTAAAGTGACTGATGTGCAGGTTTTTGGAGGGGTTGTTGTTCACTATTTGGAAAAGGACCAGAATCTTGATCGCCTTATCCCTGGCTCACGTGTGCATGGAGTTGTTGACGCTGAGAGGCGGCTCAGACACACCCAGCACCATGATGCCACCCATATTTTGCTTGCTTCAATACGTAGTGTGCTCGGCGACCACGTGTGGCAGGCTGGTGCGCAGAAGGGTTACCACTATTCTAGACTGGATATAACGCATTATAAGAAGGTGAGCCGAGAGGAATTGGAGCAAATAGAGGCGTTGGCTAATAGTGTTGTGCAGCAGGATCGGCGTGTCATATCTAGATTCATGGAGAGAAATGAGGCTGAAGAAAGATATGGCTTCACGATTTATCAGGGGGGAGTTGTACCCGGCTCCATAATAAGGATCGTCGAGGTTGAGGGCTTCGACGTGGAAGCTTGTGGGGGCACACACAGCGAGCACACTGGCTCCATAGGCCCCATCAGTATCATTAAGGTTGAGTACCCTCAAGACGGCGTTGTGCGGTTTATTTTTTCAGCCGGCGTCTCCGCCGTAGAGTTGAACCGTAAAAACGCTAACCTCTTAGAGGATCTCTCCATGACGCTGAGGGCCCCGATAGACCAGTTACCTCATAAAATTAAGAATATACTCGATGAAAATAAATCTCTGGGCGTCAAAGTCGAAAGACTGCAGAGTTCGATAGCGGACCTCCTCGGTGATAGGTTGGGTATGCTTGATACTCCGATTGGTCAAGTTGGATACATAGTGTTAAGTGGGGAAGATGATGGCGTTGACCAGCGGTTTGTTGCAACAAGGCTTGCGAACACTAAGAAAATAGTGGTTTTCACCCTTAGAGGGAGGAGGCTTGTCGTCTCTTCCCCTACGCAAGGTGGCTACGACGTTTCCAAGCTAGTGGGCGTCCTCAAATCTAAGTATAAGGGGAAGGGAGGTGGTGGCAAAGCTTACGGTGAATACCTGTTCGATGAGGACACACCACTGCGGGATATGAGGAGCCTTATATTCGAGGTAGCCCGAGAAATCTGAGTACTGCATGGTCACCTGATGAGGCCTCCAAAAACCTCGCCGTTCAGTGTGGGTCAAAAATCACTCTTAGCGTAGCTGCTACGCCAACATGGATTTCTGATCTGTTATTAAGTGCGGGGTAGCTCGTGATGAGGATAATGTGGGACGCTGGACGTGTACGCAAAGGCTTTAAAACCCTAATGATGCCTTACTTGTTGCGGTCTCTGTGATTGATGTAGGTTGTGCTTGGGTGAATGTATTTGAGTGATAGTGGCGATATGGCTTCTAGGGTTAAGAGGCTTAGAGAGATTGAGAGGAAGGTTAATGGACTTTGGTATTCATCGAGGATATATGAAGTTGACCCAGACAGGAGCAAACCTAAGAAGCTTGTTACTTTCCCCTATCCCTATATGAATGGATCGTTACATGTGGGTCACGCTCTGAGCGCGACGAGGGTTGACGCTTACGCCAGATTTATGCGACTAATGGGTTATAACGTGCTCTTCCCGTGGGCTTGGCACTGGACAGGCGAACCCATTATGGGTAGTGCGAAGCGTGTTAAGCAGGGTGATCGGAAAATTATTGAGACCCTTGTTAAACTTGACGGTGTGCCCGAAAGTGAAATACCCAACTTTGCTGACCCCTACTACTTCGCACGCTACTTTACTAAGGAGGGTAGGGATGTTGTAAGGGAGATAGGTTTCTCGGTGGACTGGCGTCGAGAGTTCACGACCGCCTTGAATGAGGGTTATGCACGGTTTGTTACGTGGCAATATCTAACCCTCCGTGAAAAGGGCTACATAACTCAGGGGACACATCCCGTTGTGTGGTGCCCTAACGATAAGAGCCCCACCGGTGACCATGACAGGGCTGAGGGCGAGGGGGTATCACCCGAAGAGCTCTCCCTTATAAAGTTCCCAATGAAGGGAGACGACGCGCAACCAACATTCATCGTGGCCGCCACGTTTAGGCCAGAAACCATTTTCGGCGCCACAAACATCTGGGTCCAACCGGAGGGCGTGTATACGCTTGCGCTCGTTGACGGGGAGAAGTGGATTGTTTCCGAGTATGCTTCCACGGTTCTCGCCGAGCAGAAACACGATGTGAAACGACTCTCTAGGCTAAACGGGAAGGACTTGGTGGGCAGGGTGGCGGCTAACCCACTTACAAACACCGAGTTACCTGTTCTGCCAGCGGATTTCGTGGACCCGTTATTCGGCACAGGCGTGGTCTACAGTGTACCAGCACATGCTCCCTATGATTACGCTGCTCTGAGGGAACTTCAACGCTTGGATGAGCAGGCTCTCTCCGAGATGGGTTTGAGCCTCGAAAGGGTTCGAAGCATTACTCCCATTTCAATCATTAGGGTGGAGGGCTACGGTGATTATCCGGCTGTAGAGGTTTGCAACTCAATGGGTATAGTATCCCAGAGGGATGAGAAACTGGATCAGGCTACACAGAGGGTGTACCAGGCGGAATACGCAAAGGGTGTTATGAAGGATAACTGTGGCAAATATAGCGGAATCCGTGTCTCTGACGCGAAAAAGCTAGTTTTTGAAGACTTAAAAAATATGGGTTTTGCTGCTGTGTACTATGAGTTGCCATCACCCGTGGTTTGCAGGTGTGGCACGAGGTGTATCGTGAAGATACTCGAGAACCAGTGGTTCTTACGCTATGGTGATGCGGACTGGAAATCTAAAGCCAAACTCTGTGTGGAGAGAATGGGTGTGTATCCCCATGAAGCTAGGCAGTGGTTCCTCGACGTAATAGATTGGCTTCAGAACAAGCCCTGCGCGCGTAGGTCAGGTCTCGGTACACCTCTACCATGGGACAAGGAGTGGATAGTGGAAACACTGAGTGATTCAACTGTGTACATGGCCTACTATACCATATCAAAATATGTTAACGCTGGAGCTGTGAACCCTACGTCTCTTACCCCCGAATTCTTTGATTATGTGTTCTACGGTAAGGGTGAGCTGTCAACAGTTGCCCGACTTACAGGTGTAGACGAGGAAACCCTCCGAAGTGTGCGCGAGGAATTCCTATACTGGTATCCAGTGGACCTTAGGAACTCCGCTAAGGAGCTCATACCCAACCACCTTACATTCTTTATATTCCACCATGTCGCATTGTTCCCGGAAGAACACTGGCCGAAGGCTGTTTCAACAAATGGAATGCTGACATTGGAGGGTCAGCCCATGCATAAGTCTAAGGGTAACTTCGTGTCCCTTAAGCAGGCAATCCAAGAATATGGTGCTGATGCAACAAGGCTCACACTACTTAACGGTACAGAGAACCTTAACGACCCAGACTGGAACAGGACTGCCGCCTCAAACTCGGTGGATAAACTTAGCTCCCTTTTGGATTTGGTTGAGCATGTTACCTCAAACCAACTTAGCGGTGCGGGTGAGCTGAGTGATATCGACAGGTGGCTTCTAGCAAGGTTTAAGGAAAAGGCTAGGCGTGTAAAGGAACATATGAGTGAAATGCGCACACGCTCCGCGTTGAATGTGGCGCTGTTTGAAGTGTGGGAGGACTATAGGAGGTATCTGAAAAGAAATGGTAACCGTAATCAGGCTGCTGTCCACCAGTTCTTTAAGTGGTGGATGATTATCCTCCACCCCTTTATACCGCACTTATCGCAGTGGTGTTATGCAAAACTGAATGGGTCAGGGCTCATCGAGCATGTAGGATACCCTCCAACAGAGCTGGATGATGAGGATGTTTTCCTGATGGCAAGAGAGGAGTACATCAGACGTGTTGAGGAAGACGTGGTTAACCTGCAACGCCTTATGCGGGAGTCGAGGTCGGCGGAGATCGTCGTTGCTGATAGAAGGAGGATAGAGCTCGCGAAAGCGCTCATTCCCCAGCTGAAGGGTGGTGGTAGGATAACGCCTCAAATGGTGGAGTTTGCTGCGAAGGAATTAGGCGATAAGAAGAGTGCCTCGGGCTATATTCAGCGCTTTATAAGGAGTTTATCCGAGTGGAGGGAGTTCGACCAAGCCATCCTCACACGCCTCATCGAAGAGGAAGCCTCCACGCTTAGAGATGCATCAAATTACCTACGAGAAGTATGTGGTGTTGAAATAAGGGTCGTAGGAGTAAATGATGCGAGTGATAAGATTAGAGCAGAGAACGCAACACCCTTAAAACCCACAATAACCTTTTTGAGGCAGTAGTGGATGGGCCCGTGGCCCAGCCTGGATAGGGCAGCGGCCTGCGGAGCCGTTGGTCGAGGGTTCAAATCCCTCCGGGCCCGTCTATTCGCCTTAGTGCCAAAGCATGGAAGCCAGTGAAACTTAGCTATTCAGTTAATATTCGAGTGATATATAATAGGACCCGTATGTACCCGTTTGTTTGAAAGGCTTATAGGTTTTGTAATTCTTTCCAGCTCTGTGCCCACAGTTAGTGTTAACGGTAGGTTGATAACCGTTGAGCGAGGTACACCACTTGATGTGGCCATAAAGAAGGCTGGTTTCAGAGGTTTGTTTCGGAGTGTCAAGTTTGGGCGGCTGCGGGATATTATGGATGACTCTTACCTGTACCCACAGTATAAATGTGTTTATGTGAATGGGTATGGGTTTGTGAATCCGCTAAGCTTCCAGGTTGAGGAAGATATAACGGTTATAATTGACAGGAGGGCGAGTTTTGGCTCCACATTGAGTGGTAAACTGCCCTTCTTTGGTGTGGGTTTCCAAAACTCTGGCCTGATAAGGACCGGGTTTGGTTGGAAGATAATGAGGAGGATGATACTTTCTTCGGCTAACCTTCCAAAATACGGCGGGGAAAAAGTTGTTAGGCCAGAAAGTGGGAGACTCACTACAGATATTCTGATTGTGGGTGGAGGTCCAGCTGGAATGGGTCTCGCTCAGGCTTTACTTGAGAAAAACCTGGATTTCCTGCTTGTCGACCCCAATCCAACCTTGGGTGGAAGAATTAGATACGCTTTGAATTTTCCTCAGCTTAGACGTGCTCTAAACTTTGATGCAGAAGGCCTTGCTAAAATAATAGCGACGCGGAGGATTGTCGGCTTGTTTACGGGCCTCTATGAAGAGGGCGTTGGTTTAGTGGTGGGGCAAAACAGGATTCTGCGGGTTGAGTTTAGCAGACTGGTTTATGCCAATGGCTCTAAGTGTCCACCGCCACTGTTTGCTGGTAACGACTCACCGGGAGTGATCTCGGTTGACTACGCTTTGCGTCTTAGACACTTTGGTGTTCTTACGTCACCCGTAGTCTTCTACGTTGAAGATGAATGGGGTGAGATGGTGTACCGCGCTTTGAAAGATGATTTGTTACCAGTATTGGTGTCGCCATTGGATTTAGAAGACAAGGTTGCTAGCCATATAAAGCAGGTAAGATTGTCCTCGAAGGAGCTTGTGGTCACACTCGACAATGGTAGTAGGGTTAAAGTAAAGTACGTGGTCTACAGCACACTGAGGCAACCCAACCTTGAATTACCAGCCCAAGCTGGTTTCGCTTATTCATTTAGCGCCCAGCGGGGCAAGATTGTATGCACTGAGGCTGAAGGTGAGCCTAGCTCGAATACGCCCGTGCTTCTTGCAGGCTCTGTCACAGGTCTTTACGAGCTAAACGACGCGTTTAGGCATGGTAGGGCTATAGGATACACGCTTTCAGGCGACATGGATTCAGCGCTTAAGCTAGTCCCACCTCCAACCGTGGTGCACCCATCCACTACTGGAGTCGTGCATCAGGATGCTTTCGTATGTTTCTGTGAAGATGTTAGGGTGCGCGACTTCGTGTTGGCGCAACACAAAAAGCTGCGTGGCTCGGAGAAAACTAAGAGGTTTACTGGTTGGGGTACAGGTGTATGCCAAGGTAAACTGTGTATAGCGAACGGTATGCGCATCTTGGGGGACGGTCCATATACCCAACGTCTACCTACCCAGCCCACACCTTTGGCTTGGTTGGCATCTTTGGGTGATGAAACCAGTGAACTCTAATATCGAATACGATGTGGCTGTGATTGGGGCTGGCGCGGTGGGTCTTGCAACCTCGTATCATCTTGCAAGTAAGGGCATGCGTGTTATACTCATCGAGAAGAATTACGCTGGGAGTGGCTCGAGCACCCGTAACGCGGCTGGCTTCAGGGTTCACTTTAACTCTGAGCACAATGTGAAGTTTATGGTTGAGGGTAGAAGGCGCCTTGTGGGCTTCGGTGGGGAGATAGGTTGGAATCCGATAATATTTGATTCTGGATATCTATGGCTTCTTTCAACCGAGGCCGACCTCCAAGAGTTCAAACGCCTCAACACTATGTGGTCATCACTGGGTGTTGGCGGCAGATTTCTGGATACACGTGAGGTAAGAGAGGTTATACCCGAATTGAATCCGCAAGGATTGCTGGGGGGATTCTACGGGCCTCAGGATGGTACATTCCACCACGACCTCATATTGTTCGGCTACCAAGAAAAGCTGGCAGGGATGGGTGTACCCCTACTTGAGAGTTCCCCCGTGACGGGATTCAACGTATCCTCACGTAGGGTGCGCTCAGTTCTAATAGGGTCAAAAGAGATAAGAGCCGAAAGATTCGTAGTGTGCGCGGGTGCCTGGAGCCCCCAAGTAACCGCTATGCTTGGGGTAAGCCTCCCAATAACGCCCGAAAGGAGGGAGTTAGGTGTAACTGAGCCCGTAAAGCACTTCATTAAGCCGTTCGTGATAAGCCTAAAAAACAGGGTGTACTTTGCCCAGGGTCTGCGCGGTGAGATACGCGGTGGGGTGACTGACATGTTTAGGAAAGGATATTACCCACTTGTCTCTTCACTCGAGTGGACCGTCGCCTATGCGGCGAGATTGATCAAGACGCTCCCAACGGTTTCAAACGTCAGATTAAATAGGCAGTGGAGTGGCTATTACGAAGTAACACCAGACCACTCGCAAATAATGGGGGCACACCCCTCTTGGCCTGAAGGCCTATTCGTGGCGGCAGGCTTCAGTGGTCACGGGATGATGATGTCTCCCTTGGCGGGCGAGTTAATGGCCGAGTACATAGCCACTGGGCGTATCCCGGACCTTATGCGTCCTTACTCACCTGAAAGGTTCGATGAAAACAGGCTCATAGATGAAGCTATGGTGTTCTGAACAACCCCAATGCGTATAGGCACTATGATAACCTAAAGACGTTTTTAAACAAGACCCACATGTCCGTACGGCCCCGGAGGGATTTGAACCCTCGACCTTCGGCTTAGAAAGCCGCCGCTCTATCCATGCTGAGCTACGGGGCCAAACATTCACCAACAATCCTCAAATTAAGGTTTTTGAGTACATTAGGCTCACTTTGTAAAAATCAACCGAAGCATACGTGTAGTGTTGTCTAAAGATAACACGATTTGAGTGCTACCACGCAGCGCATAATGCTTGCTTCATAATGGTTTAACTGGTATGGTTACATTATGCGAAAAACACTAACTCATTTCATGAGAAAGTTTGCTTGAACTATAGTCTCTTTTTTTAAAAAAGAGTCTTCTTCCAACTCGCCTTGTAGTGCGTGTCTCTGTTTGTGCCTTACGGTTTTGTAAGGACTTAAAGCACTCTAGTGTATGGGTATGGTTTATAGGTAGGCGGGGGTGGCCGAGCTTGGAAAAGGCGCGGGACTTAAGACCACAAGTCTTAGGCCGGTTAGACATCCCGTGCGGTAGCGCTACGCGGGTTCGAATCCCGCCCCCCGCATCAGGGCGTATGTGCCTGTAAACTGTTCACTTATAATAATATGTGTATTAGCACAAATGGGTATGGAGCGCAACGTCAACACTTGTAAAATAAAAAGAATCAAGCGAAGATGAATAGAGGTGAACTGCGCCGCCCCTTACGGTAGACCCAAAATAGCGCTTGACGCTGATTGTGTCCCGAACACGAATTTTGAATCTACCGCTTAGGGAGGTGTTTTGGAATCTTTATGAGTTTTTAGTTCCGTTTGTTTGGATGCATTTCGAGTTCCACTAGGATTAATATGACGTTGTACCTTCTGGATAGAATGGGTTGTTTGTGTTTGTATAGTAATAATGTGTTTGGTGAGTGCGGTGTGCATGGAAACGTTTTTTTCGGTCTGGGTGCACATCCGAGGTGTTTGGTGATGGGTTTGGTTGATGGTAAGGATATACCTCTATCAGATAGGGCCGAAGTGGGTGTACCAGTTCTTCCCCGGCCGCAAAGGGTTTCTCACCCGTTTTTTATGTATGATATGATTCGTGGGATTCCGACGAGCTTTAGGAGGGTTGTTGAACAGATGCGCGCTTACCCTGAAATTTCACCCAAAGAGCACATCTATTTTACGGGGAGTGGTACCTCTTTCTACGCTGCTTGGATGGGGTCACAGATTCTAAAAGGCTTGTATGGGTATCATCTGGTTGAATCGAATGAGCTGGTTTGGCATACACCGATAGTGAATGGGTCTATAACTATAGGTGTCTCCCATAGTGGGATTACCAAGAGTACTGTTGACGCGCTCGCGAAGGCTAAGGGGAGGGGGAGTTTCACTGTAGGGGTGACGCACCACGCGGATCAGCCCATATCCTCTTTCTCGGATGTCACACTCATCGTCGGTGATGGACCCGATCTATCACGGTGCCATACGAAGACATACACCGACTCTGCTGCCGCTGTCTTAATGCTTACACTTGGGTTACTACGCGGACGAGGACATGAGGATAAAGAATTGGAATCGGAGTTTAGTGGGCACCTAGCGGGAAAGATGGTCGAAGCCCTTCAGGAATCAGAGGCTGAGGCAATAAGGGCTGCGGGTGATTTGACTACGGTCAAGAGGGTTTTTATTCTTGGCTCCGGTTTTAACGTGGTCACAGCGAGGGAGGCTGCCTTAAAGATTAAAGAATCCTCCTACATATCAGCGGAGGGTATATCGCTTGAAGAATTTCTACATGGCCCGTGGGTGACGCTCGACTCCGATAGCCTAGTGGTATCCGTAGCCACTCGAGATGCCTCGATTGATAGACACACAGTAGCTTTGCGGGCCGCTAGAAGACTGGGTGCTAAAACAATGGCTATATCAGATGAACACCTCGACGTAGATTATCTGTTCCATACCCCGCGTACATCAATCATACTATCACCTTTCCTAACAATAATTCCACTGTACTTCTTCGCCTATTATCTTTCCGTGCGGAAGGGGAATAATCCTGATTACCTTAGATACCTCGAACCTGCGTACTGGGAGGCGCGGAACATTATCTTCCCGCCTGGAACCCACTAAGCGCTCACGGGGGGAAGCTGATGCGGTAAACATACTGTATGATTCATTTTTCAGCATAGGAACTAGTATGAGAGTTTGATTAGAAGTTTCGTGTATGGTACTTTATAACCGTAGAGGAGTACGGGTATGGTTAACGCCGAGGTGGCTATGATTGCTGCGAAGAGAGCGTATGCTAGATACTTGTATGGTTTGGTGTTGGTTTCTAGTAATCCGCCAAGAAAATAGGCTGTTATTATGGCGAATGCGGGCGACGTGTCCTCGAAGTAGAAGAGGTAGATTGGGCGGGCTGCCGCCGCGGCGATTATGAGTCCATAGGAGGCTAAAAACAGGGCTAATACGAGGATGGAGTTGGCGTTTCCCCTCAGTCGGATACCCGTATAGGCTAATGCGGGTATGCTTATCGCCGTCAGAAGTGGGTTGTTAAGAAAGAGTGTGGGATTGAAGGATGGCTGTGTGAAGCTGAATAGCCACATAAATGGTGTCACTATGCCTGGCCCTGGGCCGTAGCTTCCTTGGACATTAACCATATAGTATTGATCTAATATCGCTGAGTCTATACCGTAGTGCATAACCATTGGAATAAACCACACCACAAAAGCAGCGTAGAAGATTACCAGTTCAACTATGAACGACTTCAGAACCCTCTTTACGCCTTTATTGTACATGAGGATGTAATAAATTAGGGGTAACCAACCAACTATACCTGTAAGCTTTGCGGCAGTGGAGAGACCCAACAGAAGAGCGGAGATTTTCGGCTTCTTACTAACAAGAGCTGCGAATGAAAACACGAGGAAAGTGGTTGAAAACACGTCAAGCATCCCTATTTGGCTCATAGAAATCTCGAGTGGGTAGAACGCGTAGATGGCGGTGGCCATAAGTGAGGCACTTGGTGACACCTTTTTTGCAGCCAAATAAATCCCCACCATGCCTAGTGAACCGAAGAGTGTTGAGAAGAACCTCCAACCAAGCGGGTTGTTCCCAAATATACCCAAACCGCTAGCGATTATGAGCTTTGCGAGTGGAGGGTGTTCTGGGTTCACATAGTATGGAGCCCACCTATCTTCGGTGAATAGGTTTACCACATTTTTGAGGTGGGTGTCAAGCGGGGCGAGATAGTGCAGTGCAGCTGGGATATAGTACACTTCATCCACAGTATAGTAAGTGCTTGGATTGAGCATCCAAGACGCCCTTAAGACCACGCCGAGAAAGATTATTGAGATAAGAACCACATTCTCCCCGTTAAAAGACTTCGAGACAGGTGGTTTGCTCGTGTTGTTAAGTGAATTATCGCTCGCCATACCTAACACCCTAAGCGGGCCCGGGGGGATTTGAACCCCCGACCTTCGCCTTACCTCACATGCTTAAAAGGGCGCCGCTCTACCATGCTGAGCTACGGGCCCAGCTATTGAAAACCACTATGCGGTTAATTTAAACCTGATGCTGAGAAGCTGGGTGGTTCACCTTTAGGATCTTACGACAGCCCTTAAACTTTCAAAACACAGTGTATTAGAGGTACGAGGTAAGGACGGTGTTACGTCTGTATCCGCACAGGCCTCTCAGGTGTGCTGATGTATAGCTGAATCCACATTTATGGACGATTATAAAGTTTCCAAAGCCTAGCCCTTCATGGTAAGTCAAAAATTCGCGCTTGACGCTGATTGTGTCCCGAACACGAATTTTGATTCTACCGTTTAGGGCGGGGTAGCTCACAAGGTCCTCTATTATGTACAGGATGATGGGCTTGGAGGTTGGTGTAAAGCTATATTTTTAACGTTTGGCTTAAAAACTAAGCTGATGGTTTGTTCTGATCTACTATTCAGGGTGGTTACTGGAACAGAGGGTTAAATGGATACGTTCTCTGATATATGGGAAAGGTAGTCTGCGATATGGTCTATTATCTTAGGAATTCGTTTTGTTGGAGTTGTGTAGTTAGCATAGCTATGCGCTGTTTGGATAAAAATGTTTATATCGCTCTTAAGTATTATAGTCCATTAAGAGTCTTTCAGGAAGGTCGTGTGCATTAGTAAAGCTTATTGGTGGGAATGATACTGTGCGTTTTGCACGACTTGTTTGGAGTGTTGGTTTTGTCTGGTAACAATAAATTTACACATGTTTTAGTTCCCCGTCATGAAGTGCTATCTAAAGAGGAGTCGGAAAGGTTGCTCAAAGAGCTCGGTGTTAAGGTTTGGCAGCTTCCACGTATAGCTCAAGATGATCCAGCTATAAGGGATCTGAACGCTGATGTGGGGCAGATTGTTAGGGTGATTCGTAGTAGTGGGCTTGTTGGTGAGTATGAAGTGTACCGTTTGGTTGTTCCTTCGTTCTCGCAAAAGAGCACATCTCAGAAGAAGGAGGATTCTGGAGAAGCGGGATCTGCTAAGGAGGGTGTGGGTGCTAAGCCCGCGAAGCGAGTAAAGAAGGGATCTAAAAAGGCTACTGATACCAAGAAGGTTGAGGCTAAGGCATCAAGGGCCAAGAAGGGGAGCTCAGCTAAGTCGAGTAGAAAGCGTAAGGAGTAGTTCGTTTGAGGTGAGATTTAAGCCATGGAGAGTTTTGCATTTCGGAAGGATTCTGATGTTTCGGGGCTTCTTGTAAGGTCACTTATCGATGAGAAGGGGCTTGTAAGACTGCACCTAGACTCTTATAATAGGTTCATTCAAAGCGAATTCAAGAAGATAATTGAAGAAGTGTGTGTCATAGAGTCAACCAAAGGTGATGTCAAAATTAAGGCGGCTAACCCAGTCTTGGGAAGGCCGATATATGATCCGTGGACGGGTAAGCAGCGCATTATTCCTGAGGTAACCGAGCCGGATTTTGTGACTAGGCCGATAACACCCATGGAGGCGAGACTTAGGGGTTTAAGCTATACTGTGCCTATATACTGTGACTTTGTTATAACTGACGGCGACGATCAATATGAGGCCCAGCAGGTGTTGATAGGCGAATTACCAGTGATGTTGAAGTCTAGTATATGTGTCACCAATGGCCTCACAAAAGATCAATTAATCGAAATCGGTGAAGACCCGGAAGACCCCGGAGGTTACTTCATTATTAATGGCTCTGAAAGGATAATTGTGTCCCAGGAGGATTTGGGCACGAACCACATCTTTGTCGAGGAGGGCCCGAGTAATTCATCTGTGCTTACAGTGTCCAAGGTGAGCTCTGTGACGAGGACCGCTAATAGAACAACCACGCAGGCTGAGCTTACCAAGGATGGAAGAATATATGTGTATATTCTGAGGTCCAAGATACCCATGGCTGTTGTTTTTAGGGCGCTTGGATTTGTTACTGATAGGGATATAGCGAGCTTGATAACTAGACATGAACGCCTGCAGGAGCTTCTCACGCAGTCGTTTATTGAGGGGGAGACCTTGGCGACCACCGAGTCTGAGGCTTTGCGCTATATTGGTAACAGGGTGCTTGGGGGATTTACGAAGTCGACAGAGCCAAAGAAGCGTGGGGAAGAAATAATTGCCACTAGGCTTCTACCCCATCTTGGTACCTCTAACTCGCAAGAGGTGAAGACTAAGAAGGCTCAGTTCTTGGCGCTAATGATTGAGCGGCTCCTTGAAGTAAACGTGGGTAGCAGGCAGCCAACTGATAAAGACCACTATGCGAATAAGCGTCTTAGGCTGGCTGGGGATCTATTAGCCATTGTACTTAGAAACGCAGTTCAGAATTTTGTTAAGGATTTGAGGCACAACTTGGATAGGAGCAGGGGTAGGAAGGGTAGAATTCAGATGAAGGCTCTTGTTAGCGCAAACCTGCTAACAGATAAGATTGTTCACGCCCTAGCTACTGGGAACTGGCCTGATGGGAGAACCGGGGTAAGCCAAATCCTTGATCGCGTGAATTATTTGTCGACTCTGAGCCATCTAAGAAGGGTTGTGTCACCGTTAAACAGGATGCACGCTAACCCTGAGGCGCGGGAGTTGCACATGACTCAGTGGGGTAGAATCTGCCCCAGCGAGACTCCTGAGGGTGTGAATGTGGGTTTAGTTAAGAACTTGGCGCTCACAGCCATAGTCTCCGTGGGGCTGACTGAGACTGAGTCCTCCCGCTTCGAAGATTCGCTTTATAGGAGGCATGGTGTTCAGCCTCTATCATCCGTGACGGATTTCACTGGTCTGCAGAGGGTTTACTTTGATGGTAGGCTAATAGGCTATCATCAGAATGTTCACCAGCTAGCAGAGGAGCTCAGGTCTAGGAGGCGTAGCGGACAGATTTCCCCAGAGATATCTGTAGCTTTGACGGCGAGTCCTGACGGTAAACCCGAGTTGGTCGTGACAGCTGATTCGGGTAGGGTTATGAGGCCTCTCATTGTTGTAAGGAACGGTGAAAGCGCGCTCACCCCTAAACACATAGAAGACTTGGCCGCCCAGAGGCTTAAATGGAGTGACCTTGTCGCCGCTGGTGTGATCGAGTACTTGGATGCTGCAGAGGAGGAGAACGCCACAATAGCCGTGGATTTTGAAACGCTCAAAAACTCCCCGCACCCCGAAAAATATACACATGTTGAGATAGCCCCTTGGGCGATTATGGGTGTTGTCGCATCGATTATACCCTACAGTGACCATAACCAGTCGCCGCGTAATACGTATGAGTCGGCGATGGCCAAGCAGGCTTTAGGGCTGTATTCGTCTAACTTTAGGATTCGCCCGGATAGTCGTGGCCATATTTTGCACTACCCTCAGAGACCGATTGTTACCACTTCGGGTGCAAGGGTTGTTGGGTTTGAGAAGAGGCCAGCGGGGCAGAATGTTATTCTCGCGGTCGCACCTTTCGAGGGTTATGGTATAAACGACGCCTTAATAATAAATAAAGCAAGCGTTGAGAGGGGACTTGGCAGGTCGACTTTCTTCAGGCTTTACGAGGCAGTTGAAAAGAAGTATCCCGGCGGCTTTACGGATAAGATCTCTATCCCCGAGCAGACTGTGAGGGGATACCGTGGCTCTAAGATGTATGAAAAACTGGATGAGGATGGTATAGTTCTACCTGAGACGATGCTGTATGGTGATGAGGTTGTTATTGGACGCGTTAGTCCTTCGAGGTTCGGCTCCCAGTTGCAGAGTGTTGAGGGAGGAGGAATACTGCAGCAGGACACTTCTGTGGCCCTCAAACACAGTGAGCAGGGGCGGGTTGACAGGGTGATAATCACATTCGACAAGGATGGTAACAGGCTTGTTAGGGTCAGGGTGAGGGATAACCGCGTACCTGAGTTGGGTGACAAGTTTGCATCCAGACACGGACAGAAGGGTGTATTGGCTTATGTTGTGCCGCAGGAGGACATGCCATTCACCCCTCAGGGCATTGTGCCCGACATGATAATAAACCCCCACGCCTTCCCGTCTAGGATGACGGTGGGTCAGCTTATTGAACTCATAGCTGGGAAGGTTGGGGCGCTTGAGGCAAGGCAGGTGGACGGTACTCCATTTATTGGCGAGGAACCACAGTCACTTAAAGAAGCCCTGAAACGGTTGGGCTTTAACCCAGCTGGTGTCGAGTCACTCATAGATGGTAGGACTGGTGAAAGGCTTCAGGCCGAGATATTTATAGGTGTGGTGTACTACCAGAAACTCCACCACATGGTGGCCGATAAGATACACGCTCGCGCTAGGGGTAACGTTCAGATAACCACGAGGCAGCCCACTGAGGGTAGAGCGCGTGAGGGTGGTTTGAGGTTTGGTGAGATGGAGAGGGATGTGCTGATAGGCCACGGTGCAGCAGCTCTACTTAAGGATAGATTGCTGGATAACTCCGATAAGACAACTGTGGCTGTGTGCGAAAATTGCGGCTACTTCGTTTACTTTGACTCAAGGAGAGGAGAATATGTTTGCCCCATTGATGGGAACAAGGCTAAAGTGAGCCTTGTGAGTGTGCCCTACGCGTTCAAGCTCCTCATGCAGGAGTTGATTAGTTTGGGTATATCGCCCAGACTTAAACTGGGTGAGGTTGGTGAGAGATAAATGAGCTATGCTATGCTTAAACAAATTAGGGGAATAAAGTTTGGTTTGCTGTCGCCAGATGAAATAAGGAAAATGTCTGTTATGGAGATAAAGACCGAGGATCTATATGACAGGGACGGTCTGCCGATAAAGGATGGCTTGATGGATCGCAGGCTTGGCACACTTGAACCCGGACAACGTTGCCAGACTTGCGGGTTGCTGTGGAACCAGTGCCCCGGCCACTTTGGCCACCTAGAGTTAGCTAAGCCAGTCTACCATATTGGCCATGTGAAGAAGATTGTTGAGGTTTTGAAGGCCGTTTGCCATAATTGCCATCGGCTAATGATACCCGAAGAGAAGGTTGTAGAGTACTATGCGCGCCTAGAGAGGCTTGAAGCGAGGAGACCGGAGCAGATACGAATGTTTGTGCGCAAGGTTGTAGCGGAGGCAGCTGGTTCGAGGACAGGTGAGAAAGCTCTCCCGAATTGTCCACACTGCGGGGTAGAGAGAAGAAAAATAAGGCTTGAGAAACCAGTGACCATAATCGAAGAAAAGCCTGAGGGGGATGTGAAACTATACCCCGACCAGGTTCTCATGGAACTCACACTCATCGAGGACAAACGAGACGTTAAACTCATGGGTTTGGACCCTGAGTATGCTAGACCTGAATGGATGATTTTGACCGTGCTACCCGTCCCACCACTTGTTGTGCGTCCCTCTATTATTTTGGAGTCGGGTGATAGGTCTGAAGACGACCTCACCCACAAGCTTGTGGACATAGTTCGAACAAACAAGAAGCTAAATGAATGTGTTGTTAACGGGTCGGCTAGGATCGTGATAGAGCACTGGTGGGATCTGCTCCAATTCCACGTGGCCACGTTCTTCGATAACGAAATAGCGGGGTACCCGCCTACAAAGCACAGGAGCGGTCGACCCCTGAGAACCATTGCTCAAAGGCTTAAGGGTAAGGATGGCCTCTTCAGGGGAAGCCTTTCAGGTAAGAGGGTTGATTTTTCGGCTAGGACTGTTATTTCGCCTGATCCGAGTTTGACTATAAACGAAGTGGGTGTTCCCGAACACATCTCTAAGATCCTTACTGTGCCAGAGAGGGTCAACCGGTTTAATATTGATGCTCTTCGTGAAGCGGTAAGACGTGGACCAGATGATTTGTTCGGCGCCAACTATATAGTGAGACCGGATGGTAGGAGGATTGACCTTAGTAGAGTTAAGGATCGTAACGAAGTGGCCGATGGGCTTGACCATAATTATATTGTGGAGAGACACTTGAGGGATGGGGACATTGTACTCTTTAACAGGCAGCCATCGCTACATAGGATGTCGATTATGGCGCACATTGTAAGGGTGCTTCCTGGAAGAACTTTCAGACTTAACCCAGCGGTTTGTCCACCATATAACGCGGACTTCGACGGAGATGAAATGAACCTGCATGTCCCCCAGAGTATGGAGGCGCAGGCTGAAGCAAAAGTGCTTATGCTGGTTCAACAGCAGATCCTGTCACCAAGGTTCGGTGGACCCATCATTGGGGCCATGCAGGACTATATAACTGGTGCATACTATCTTACGAAGAAGGGCACCATGCTCACGAGGGATAAGCTCGAGCAGCTCTTGATTGCGTCGGGTGTTGACTTGGATAGAATTCCTCCTCCAGCTGTGAGTAAACCAGAGAGTCTATGGACAGGTAAACAGGCGTTCAGCGTCTTTCTACCGGCGGATATGAACTTCGAAGCAAAGTCCAACACGACTCACAAGGATTGTAAGCAGGAGAGGTGTGAGTATGATGACTATGTTTATATAAGGAGTGGGCAGCTTCTGTCTGGCGTTATAGATAAGAAGGCGATAGGGGAAGGGCAGCCAGAGAGCCTTCTGCACAGGCTGGTTAAGGATTACGGTTCAGATGTGGGTAGGGATTTCATAGATAAGGCTTTCAAGGCATTCCTATACTACCTGGATCATCATGGGTTTACGATGACACTCGACGACGTGCTTCTACCCGCTGACGTGGTGGAGAGTATAGATGAATTGGTGCGTGAAGCCGAGAAGAAGGTCGAAGAGCTCATCGGTGTATATGGGAAGGGTGAGATGGTGCCCCTACCAGGTAAGACGCTTGAGGAAACGTTTGAGCAGAGGGTTATGGAGGTGTTGACTGAAGTGCGTGACAACATAGGTAACCTAGCAGCCAATCACCTGAACCAAGAAAGCGGCGCTCTAACTATGGCTAAGATTGGTTCGCGTGGTAACATGCTCAACCTTACCCAGATGGCTGCAATCATTGGTCAGGTTTCAGTGAGGGGTAAGAGGATTTATAGAGGATACACGGATAGGGCTTTGCCGCACTTTGAGAGAGGTGATAAGGGTGCTAGGGCGCGTGGCTTCGTGGCTTCAAGTTTTAGTCGGGGTTTGAATCCGATTGAATTCTTCTTCCACGCGGCGGGTGGTAGGGAGGGACTGGTCGACACGGCGGTTAGAACTTCGCAGAGTGGCTATATGCAGAGGAGGCTTATAAACGCGCTCCAAGACTTGAGGGTTGAGTATGATCAGAGTGTTAGAACGCCTAATGGGATGATTATACAGTACAGGTATGGTGAGGATGGTGTTGATCCAAGTAAGAGTGATGCGGGTAAGGCTGTTAACGTTGAAAAGATAGTTGAGAGGGTCGTCACCCATGAGTGAAAAGCTCACGCACCAGAAGAAGTCTCAGGTAACAGAGCCTGCTAAGGAGATTAGGCAGCGTATCACCGAACTTAGTAGTGAGCTGTTACCCGAACCGGTTGTGGACAGGCTCGTGGAACTTCTCTCCAAGAGGTCTATCAGTGGGAGAAGACTAGAGGAGGTTGTAAAGGAGGCTGTTAAGCAGTACTTGAAGAGCCAGGTGGAGCCGGGTGAGCCTGTGGGGGTTGTGGCCGCACAGTCCGTTGGTGAGCCGGGCACCCAGATGACGCTGCGAACATTCCACTATGCGGGGGTGAGGGAGTACAACGTTACGCTCGGCCTCCCAAGGCTGATAGAGATCGTTGACGCCCGTAAGAGTCCGTCCACTCCCTCTATGACTGTTTGGCTTGACGATAGGCATCGCTTTACACGTGATCAGGCCTACGAGGTAGCAAAGAGGATTCTGCAGGTGTCTGTGAAGGATGTGCTCGACAACATAGAGATAGGTGACGGGTATCTGTCCTTCTATCTTAACCCGGAGGAAATGGATAAGCACGGGATACTTCTGGACCAGGTGATTGATGCAGTCAGGGGGTCGCTGGGTAAAACGCGTTCAGAGAAGGCTACGGTGGAGAAGGAGGACGACTACTCGTTCACCATTATAAACGAGGAGATGACTAGGTCGACTGGGTATAGGATAAAGGATAAGGTTATGTCCGTTGTGCTTAAAGGTATTAAGGGGGTGACTAAGGTTTACCTTGAAAGGACGAAGCTGTCCCAACCCCTCGATGGCCACGACGAGGAGTGGTATATTATAACGGAGGGAAGCGATTTGGCCAAGGTGTTAGAGGTTGACGGTGTGGACAGAACTAGGACAACTACGAATAACATTTACGAGATCTACCAGGTTCTGGGTATAGAGGCGGCTAGGAACAGCATAATTGAGGAGATAATGAAGACGCTGCACGAACAGGGATTGGAAGTGGATGTACGCCACGTCTCTCTTTTGGCGGACTGGATGACTGAGTCTGGTCAAATTAAACCCGTGACGAGGACGGGTATAAGCGTTGGTAAGACGAGTGTTTTGGCGAAAGCGGCCTTCGAGGTCACTGTGAGCCATCTATTGGCAGCTGCAGAATCCGCTGAAACCGATACGCTCGAGGGCGTAACGGAAAGCGTAATAGTCGGTAACTATATACCTATGGGTACCGGAATGGTTGACTTAATGGTTAACCTGAGGGCGTTGAAGAATGTCTGAAGTAATAAGTTCTTTGAAAGTAGCCGTTCAAACCGGCAGAGTGGTTTTGGGAGAAAAGGAGACTTTAAAGGGGTTGGCAAAGCGGAGCGTCAAACTTGTTGTCGTTTCCTCCACGGCGCCGAATTCTAAACGTCTTGTCGAAGAGGCGAAGAAGCTAGCAGTAAAAGTGTATGAGTTTCCAGGTAGCGGATGGGATCTGGCCGCTGTGTGTACGCGTGGCCACGTGGTGTCGGCGCTGGGTATAGTTGACCCCGGTGAATCAGACATACTCAGCAAACTGCAGTAGTCTTGGGGGTATCAGCGGGTTTGGTTGAGATCAAGCTTTCGCTTGAACAGATGCGCTATATCGGGATCTTTGAGTCACTCACAGGTGCTAGTGTTAAGGATTGCCTTGTTAACGGGGAAACCATACTTTTCGTAGTGGAGCCGGGTAACGCGGCTAGGGCTATTGGGAGGAAGGGTGTGAATGTTGAACGCGCATCCAAGGTTTTAAAGAAGAAGGTGGAGGTTGTTGAGTACGCTGAGCCGCTTGAAACCTTCGTTAAATCTATTTTTATCCCCGCTCGAATAGTCTCTGTCCAAGTGTACCAAGATAAGGATGGTAGGAAAAGGGTCAGGGTCTATCCGGAAGTGGAGGATCAGGGCTTGGCTATAGGTAAGAATGGTAGGAATGTTGAGAAGGCTAGGCTACTGCTAAAGAGGTACTACGATATTGACGTTGTAGAGATAAAGTGAGTGTGGGTTGAAGAACTTATATGCCTGCCTTGGTTGTGTGTTTGTGAACGGTGTTGTGATTGGCTGACTCTAAAAGTCCACGTGGTCTCTATGCTGCAAGGAAGCTTAGAAAAAAGAGGTTGAATTTTAGGTGGTCGGAGAGGGAATTCTATATACGTATGCTTGGCTTAAAAAAACTGGACCCGCTTGAAGGGGCGCCGCAGGCGAGGGGTATTGTGTTAGAGAAGGTTGGTATCGAGTCCCGTCAGCCAAATTCAGCTGTGAGGAAGTGTGTGCGTGTTCAGCTTATAAAGAATGGTAAACAGGTTACCGCATTCCTGCCGGGCGATGGCTCCCTAAATTATGTGGATGAACACGACGAGGTCATCATTGAAGGTATCGGGGGCACGTTGGGTCGCTCCATGGGTGACCTTCCAGGAGTAAGGTACAAGGTGGTTAAGGTTAACGGTGTCCCGTTAAATCTCCTTATAACTGGTAAAAGGCAGAAGCCTGTTAGGTGATGGCGCATGATACCCAAACTCTTCGGTAAGTGGGATTTTTCAGAGGTGTCGGTCAGGGATCCCGGTCTGAAAAGGTATATATGTCTTAGACCAAAGATTTTCCCCTACTCGGCAGGTAGACATGAAGCGAAGCCGTTTGGTAAAAGTTATGTGCTAATAGTTGAGCGCTTGGCCAACATGCTCATGAGGCCTGGCAGACAGGGTGGCAAGAAGACGCGTGCGATAAACATTGTTAGGCAATCATTTGAAATCATTCATGCTAAGACTGGTCAGAACCCTATTCAGGTCTTGGTTCAGGCGATAGAACACAGCGCCCCTAGGGAGGAGACAACTAGGGTTGCTTATGGTGGTATCGTGTACAGGGTTTCGGTCGACGTGTCCCCTAGTAGGAGGGTTGACTTGGCTCTACGCTTTTTAGCGGAGGGGGCGCGTACGAGAAACAAGAATAGTTCAAAGCCTATTGAAGAATCTCTTGCAGAGGAGCTTCTTGCGGCCGCCAGTGGAGACAGTAGGAGTTACGCTGTTGGTAAAAGAGACGAAATCGAAAGGATAGCCTTAGCGTCGAGGTAGAAAAGTAGCTTTTGATAGTGCTATGGATTTCCCCTAATATTTCTGGTGGCTAGACATCAGGTTATACCACACGCTATGCCCTGCTCTCTATTATAAGGTTTCCAAGACCGCCCGCACTTAACATTGTATCAAAAATTCGTGTTTTATCTTAAAGGCGGTCAGGTGGGGGGCGGGAGATCCCGTCCGCTAGGGTGGTGGTTGTGGAGCTTGAGAGGATAGCAGGTTAAACTCGCCGTGGTAAACTGCCTGCTCACACAGGTTGGATATGGGGGGCGACTGGGGTGAGTGTGCAGGCTAAGGTCATCACCCGCTAGGGCGGGGTAGTTCACGTTGGGGTGAAGCTGCTCATAGGCTACAGAGCTTAGTCGTGGACTTGGATGCGGTAGTTCGCGCAAAGCTTAATATGTCGGCTTGGTCTACACTTTGTATAAAAAGAGGTTTTCGCTATGTCGTCTAAACCACACCTAAACCTGATAGTGATAGGCCATATCGATCACGGTAAGAGCACTCTAGTAGGGCATATACTATATTTGACTGGCTTTGTAGATAAAAGAGAGTTTCAGGAAATAGAAGAAGAGGCTAAGAAGAAGGGACAAGAGGATAACAAGTTCGCTTGGGTACTGGATAAACTGAAGGAAGAGCGGGAGAGAGGTATAACGATTGACCTCACCTTCTGGAAGTTTGAGACGAAGAACTACTTCTTCACGTTCATCGATGCGCCCGGTCATAGAGACTTCGTTAAGAACATGGTCACGGGCGCGAGCCAGGCTGATGCTGCTATCCTTACGATTTCGGCTAAGAAGGGTGAGTTTGAAGCCGGTATCGGCGCTACTGGTCAGACTAGGGAGCATGCATTTTTATCCAAGACAATGGGTGTGAATCAGCTCATAGTGGCCATAAATAAGATGGATGATCCAAGCGTTGGTTGGAGTGAGGCCAGATATAAGGAGGTTGTCGATGGTGTCGGGAAGCTGCTTAGAACGATTGGATACAAGGTTGAAGATATACCCTTTATACCCATAAGCGCTTGGTTGGGTGACAATTTGCTGGAAAGATCCACCCACACGCCTTGGTATAAGGGCCCAACACTATTAGAGGCTCTGGATGCGTTAAAGGTTCCGCCTAAGCTCAATGATAAGCCTCTGAGAATCCCAATACAGGATGTGTACACGATACAGGGTGTGGGCACTGTGCCTGTGGGTAGGGTTGAGACGGGCGTGTTAAAGGTGGGTGACCAAGTGATATTTATGCCCTCTAACAAGACTGGTGAAGTCAAGAGTATTGAGACCCACCACACACAGATTCAGCAAGCTGAGAGCGGTGACAACATTGGGTTCAACGTCAAAGGAGTCTCCAAAGATGAGATAAAGCGGGGCGATGTGTGTGGGAGGGTGAGTAACCCACCGACTGTGGTGGATGAATTTACCGCCAGAATATTCATATTATCCCATCCGACGGCGGTATCCGTTGGGTACACCCCCGTTGTACACATCCACACCGCGACAGTGGCCTGCAAGATGACTTCAATTGAGAAGAAGCTGGACCCCAAGACGGGGCAGCCTCTACCCGAAGCGCCGCAGTTCCTCAAGCAGGGTGATGCTGCCATAGTGAAGTTCAAGCCGATTAAGCAGCTATCCGCTGAGAAGTATCAGGAATTCCCGCCGCTTGGAAGGTTCGCTATTAGGGATATGGGTAGGACCATTGCTGCTGGCGTTATCATCGACTTGGTGCCCGCTGCGGTTACCAAGAAGTAATCCCTTTCTTTTTGGTTTGGTGTTTTAGGTTGCCGCAGAAAGCGAGAATAAGGCTTTGGAGCACAGACATACAGAAGCTGAATGTGGTGTGCTCCCAAATAGTTGAAACAACCAAGAGGACTGGTGTGAAGGTGTCTGGACCAATACCCCTGCCAACAAAGAAGCTCAGGGTTTCAACGCGTAGGAGCCCAGCTGGTGAAGGCACTGATACCTACGATAAGTGGATTATGAAGGTTCATAAGAGGATAATAGATATACCCGCGGAGGAGAGGACTCTCAGGCAGCTTATGCGGATAAGCGTGCCAGATGACGTGAAAATAGAGTTAGAGCTCGTTTAGCTGGGTTTAAACGTATTTTTTGTTCTCAATAACTATGTCCCTTAGCTTCTTCGCAACGCCTAATGGGTCGTCGCTTTGCCAAACGTTTCTTCCCACTGCCAAGCCAACCGCCCCAGCCGAGACCGCGCCTTGAACCTGTCTGAGGAAATCTTCCTCCGTTGGAGCCTTAGGCCCGCCCGACATATACACTTTAACCTTACCGGCGTTCTTCACCGCCCACCTAAATGTGTCGGGGTTACCCGTGTACTTTATTTTTACGGCGTCAGCCCCAATCTCTAGACCAGCTCTCGCCGCGTATGCGACTATTTCTGAAGCCGTATCATCCTTGACGTATGCACCACGCGGGTATATCCAAGCGATGACTGGTAGGTCTAATCTGTGGGCCTCGTGGTGTATCCTCCCGAACTCTTGGAACATCAAGGCTTCGTGTTCGCTTCCAAGGTAAATGGTGTACCCAACCGCTTTTGCCCCAAGACTCAGCGCTTCCTCTACCGAACATATTTGGCGTGAAACCGGTTCACCCTTGAAGATATTTGTCTTCCCGTTTAGTTTGATTATAAGGGGAACACTACCGTCATAGTACTTTTCTGCGATACCCTTCTGGAGTATCAGCCCGTTAAAGCCCCCCTTTCGAGCTATCTCCACTATGTATGCTGGGTCACAGTTTTTCTGATTGAAGTCTGTTGGGCCATGCTCCAAGCCTTGGTCATAGGCGAGTAGCAGGCTTCTACCATTCGTCATAAATTGCTCCATCGATGCGACCATAAGACTATATGCATGAAATTCAATAAAAGCTTATCCCAAACGATTAAATCTATGTGAATCTTTTGGATAACCATGTATGCTAGCGATTTTGTGAACGGAATAAGCGCTGAGTTGGGCGTTATTTTTTCAGAGTTCGAACACTCTGTTGTGTCTTTGCTTGATGAAATACCTGAGGCGAGAGGTGTTAGTGGTGGGACGAATATTTATGGTGAAAAACAAAAGAAGCTGGATGTGGTCGCAAACGATCTCTTTATACGCTGCTTCGAGTCAACCCACGTGGTTTCAATCGTAGCCACCGAGGAGTTGGGTGAACCGCTAAAACTCAATAGTAGTGGGTTTGCTGTTGTAATGGATCCACTCGATGGGAGCTCGAATATTGAATCAAATAATCTTATGGGCACAATCGTTGGTGTCTACAGGGATTTTAGCTTCCCTCTGAAACCGGCTGGTCAAGTCTGTGCGTTCTATACAGTGTATGGGCCCTCCACGACCATGGTGTTCGCAACTAAGAATAGGGTCGCTGAGTTTGTTTTGTCAAGGAGTGGGGAGTCCAGAAATCGGTTTGTTGTGGCAAGTGATAACCTCAGGATACACGAGAGGGGTGAAGTCTACGGGGTGGGTGGACTTAGGGTGAAATGGTTACCTCAGGTTAAGAAGCTAGTTGAAGAGCTAGAATCACAGGGATATAAGTTGAGGTACGGTGGGTCTTTTGTGGGGGATTTCAATCAGGTATTACACTACGGTGGGCTCTTTTCTTACCCCTCCACAAGTGACTCGCCGAGCGGCAAGCTAAGAGCACTATACGAAGCTGGTCCGATATCGTTTATCGCGGAGGCGGCTGGCGGATACGCCACCGACGGTAAACAACCCATACTTGAGAAAACCTTAACAAGACACGATGAAAGAACCCCCCTATATGTTGGTAGCAGGAGTGTCTGTAAGAGAATCGAAGAACTCATGGGGGGCGTGTGACTCCTCGCTACCAAGCTTATCGCTTGGAGGAGCCTCAGGCCCTTCAGCTAGCGTGTTCCTGCCCGAAACAATGTAGCCAGTGTGTTGAACACCAAAGCTATTGGGTCTAGTAGCATTGGGTTTAGCATCATAAAACCTCTGTATGAGTTCAAACGCCTCAACCATTATGAAACCTTTTTCACGTAGCGCTATAACGGTTTTCTCAACTTGGTTGATTGTTGGAGAAAAACTCACGAAGTAGCCGTCTCCCTTGAGGCAGCGCTTTAAGACGCCCACCGCAAGCCAAGGTGAGGGTAGGTCGAGTACCACTGCGTCTAAACCATTCAGCTCAACCCCATCTAGCACGTTGGCGCGACGCAGTTCAACTCTATCCAGTAGCCCGGCCGCTTCAAGGTTACGTCTTGTCTTCTCAAGGGATTCCTCCCTGACATCGAATCCATATACCACACCCTCTCTTCCCACTGCGTCGGCTAGAAAAATCGTGAGTCCCCCGCTACCTGTACCAGCTTCAAGCACGCGGTCTCCTGGCTTAATATTCGCCCAAACCAATATTGAAGCGGTGTCTTTAGGGTATATTACTTGGGTTGAGCGGGGTATTTTAAGCGCGTAATCCTTCTTTGATGGCCTCAAAACCGTGAAAAAAACGCCTGAGCTTGTCTTATGAGATGAGCCGTAGTATGCGTCTATTAGGTCGTCTAGATTGATATAGCCTACGTGTGTGTGAAACTTTTTACCTCTATCGACTTTTACAATATAAGTATGCTTCCTTAGCACTATGAGTACGTGGTCACCTACACCTATTCTTTGAAGGTCGCCCATCACCTCAACTCCATAGCAACATAGATTTAAGGTGTGCCGCATAACATGAGACATCCAAAATAGGGTTGGGTCAAACCTAGTGGAGGCTAAACCAGCAATATATTAAGGCTCACCGTAACTCGACGGGGTCAGAGGAGGGATACCTATTCGTCTCGCTCCGCAACGGCAGGGTGGTCCACTGTTTTTAATTCTTGGCTTATAGGGAGCCATCTATAGATTTTAGGTAGCACCCTAGAAAAACTATTAGCCATGTGTAAGGTTCTAGTTGGTTTTGCTGTTTATGGTTGTGGGCTACTAACTGGGGGTCCAAATGGTAACCAAGGATTGTGGCATCGCATTTTGGAAACGTAACTGTTAAATCAGTGGATTGAATCCGCAATGGTATGTCTAAGAAAATTAGAGTGGCTGTGGCGGGGGTTGGTAACTGTGCATCAGCGCTTGTTCAGGGTGTTATTAAATCAAAGGAAGATGGCGACCTGCAGGGTCTCTCCTTCACTGAGCTTGGGGGGTATAGGCCTTCCGATATTGAGTTCGTAGCCGCATTCGATGTGAATAAGACTAAGGTGGGTTTAGACCTAGGTGAGGCGATATTTTCGCCTCCAAATAACACACTCCAGATCGTGTCCCCGAGGAAGTTGGGTGTCGTGGTTAGCCGCGCCCCCGTGTTGGATGGTCTTGGAAAGTATCTAAGTAGGATGGTGGAGGTTTCAGATCAACCAGAAGTGGATGTGGCCCAAACACTTAGGGATAGCGGTGCCGAAGTCTTGATAAACTATGTGCCCGTTGGTAGTGAAAGGGCGGCAAGATTTTACGCTGAGCAGGCGTTGAAGGCTGGGGTGGCATTCATTAACGCTATGCCCACGTTTATAGTCTCTGATCCAGTTTGGGAACATAGATTTAGGGAGAGAGGTTTGCCGGCTATAGGTGACGATGTCATGAGCCAGCTGGGTTCAACGGTGCTCCATAAGACGCTAGCTAGGCTAATGGTCGACAGGGGTGTTACACTTCTTCGAACATATCAGGTCAATATCGGTGGTGACACTGATTTCGCAAATATGCTTGAGGAATCAAGGCTTAAAACCAAACGTGAAAGCAAGACTTCGGCTGTGCAATCACTGGTGCCCTATCCTGTACCCACAAGGATTGGTCCATCCGACTATATCGAGTTTCTCGAAAACCGTAAATACGCATACATAGTGCTTGAGGGGAAATACTTTGGCGGCGCCCCAATCAGAATTGAACTTAAACTGGAGGTGTGGGATGCCTATAATAGTGCTGGTGTTATGATTGACGCGGTCAGGGCTGCGAAGATCGGGCTCGAAAGGAGAGTGGGAGGTGCGATAACCTCGGCTTCGGCTTGGACTATGAAGCACCCACCAATTCAACTTCCATATAGTGTGGCGAAAGAGCAATTTATGGAGTTTATTGAAGGCAAACGTGAAAGATAGAAATCAATGAATTATGGGGATTCCAAAACTTCTTCCTTCCACGCTAGATTAAAATCACTCCTAGCGCCCTTGTTAGCTAAAATTTTTGATCAGTTATCCACGGAGTGATGGTTCGTGTACTAGGAGGAGTGGAATCGGCCCCTGATTCACCCCTTTAGATACTTTTCTCTCTTTGCTTCGTATGTTTCGCGTGTGCCAACGATTTTAGCGGGTGTGCCCAACGCGAAACAGTTCTCGGGGATGTCCTTCGTCACTATCGACCCAGCTCCCACGACGGCACCCCTACCTATGCTTACACCCGCTATTAGGATGCTTCCTGCACCAATGGTTGCTCCCTCATTTATCCTTACACCTAGAATCTTAGGTGAGGGTGGGTATAGGTCGTTGGTGACAACAACAAACGGTCCAATAAACACTTCATCCAAAACCACACTTCCCGGCGGCAAATATACGCCGGACTGTATGTTTACCTTTTTGCCAACCGTGACCCCGCCGTCAAGGATTGACCTAGTCCCTATACGGCTTCCTTCGCCAACCTCAACGTCTTCCCTGATGAGTACGCTATGCCCAGTTTCGACTTTGTCTGATAGCTTTGCGCGCTCGTATACAACGCTTCCACTTCTGATGATGCACTGTGATCCTATTCTGCATCCTTCACTTATTGAATCAAGGTTTCGCTTGTCGAGATGCCTCACGCCTTCGAGGAGATTCGCTCTTACTGGATGACCCAGCACAACGGAGTGCCCAATGAAACATTCATCTCCAAGTTCAGTGGCTCCATAAACCCTATACTCTCCTTCAAAAAACACGTTTTTTCCTATTCTGGCTTTGGTTGATACATAGTTCAAGTTTTGTCACCAATGATGCCGAAGAAGGCCAATGAGGTTTCCCGCGACGTGCGTAAAACGTCGTCTTGTGGCACACGCTTAATCTGAGCAATCATGTTTGCCGATATGAAAACATTGGTTGGCACGTTCCTAACACCCTTTACTGGTCCAAGTACGGGTGAGTCCGACTCTAACATAAGACTTTTTAGCTCTAGTCTACGAACAAGCTTCTGCTTCTGCTCTGAACGCACAATTGAGGGCGGGATAGAGAAGAGGAAGCCTTTTTCGGCAGCCATAAGAGCGTCGCCAACCGAGCCATCATAGGCATGCATCAAAACCGAGTTGAAGCCAATAGAGTTGAGAATCTCTATGCATGCCCGACCAGCGGATCTAGAGTGAACCACCAAGGGTTTTTTGAGCCTGTCAGCGAGGTCGATGAACATCCTAAAAATATCTTCCTGCTTGCTCCAAAGATTTCTGTCACGCACCCAGTACCTATCTAGTCCCACCTCGCCTACTGCTTGAATAACTTCTTGATTGGACTCTATTAGCTTAATCATCTCGAGTGCACCGTCCCGGTCAAGGTTGCGTGCCTCCCAGCCAGCTGTGGTTTTCACCCATCCGGAGGTCTTAGTCATTTCAAGTGAGATTTTTAGTTGCTGTTCGCTCAGCGCCGAATCCACCACTATTACTCCTTTGTTTGCACACTCTTCAATCACTCTCCCTCTATCGACGTTGAAATCACTGCTGGAGAGGTGGGTGTGGCAGTCAACCGCTCTAACGCTGTTTAGGATATCTGCGGCCATCCGATGTCACCACATAGGTTTGATTGCCGTCGTTATATCGTCTGAGGCTTTCTACAAAAGGCGCCCTATTTATTGTGTCGAGCACGAAGAATAGGTCTGGCAGTACACGTTCGAGTGAATCTATGTCCTCCTCATACATCCAGAAGTTTTCGCCTTCAGGTGTTGTCTCTAATAGGTTGCCTTCGTATCCTCCTGCCCTGATAACGAAGAGTACAAAGTGGTTGCTCATTGATTGATTGTCGAAGTTCACTTCCGAGTAAACACCGCTAGCACTAGCCCGAAAACCCTTCAACCCTGTTTCCTCTCTAAGCTCCCTTAGCGCCGCGTCCACGATGTCTTCGCCGAATTCGACTTTTCCCCCCGGTAGCCCAACGTAACCCTTGAATAAACCGCTTCTACGTCTCTGAAGCAGTATTCTACCCTTCTCATCCCTAAGATACACAATAGCGCCAACAACTATGTTATTCACTGTCAAAAACCCGGAGCTCAAATAAATGCCTTCTCATCACGTATCAGCTTAACTCTGATATTTCACAGCTCCTAAATCATAATGTCTTCGCCGACTCTTAATTTTTTCCTCCTTAACACTACTTCCTCATTTGGTCACTAAATATGGGTAGCGTAACACCCTTCTGGCCCTGATACTTACCACTATAAGGCTTCTCTAGGGGTGTTGTGAGTTTTGAGAACACTATGTGAACAAACCTCTGACCGCTATACAACTTAACAGGGAAAGATGTTCCCCTCACCTCTATTGTTATATTCCCGTCGAATCCCGCGTCTATGATTGTGGGGGGCAGGAGTAGTCCGGCTCTGGCAAAAGAGGATCTCAGCTGCACGAAGCCCATTAGGTCAGATGGTAGCCTCACTCTCTCTAAGGTTGTTATTAGGATTTTTTCATCAGCTTCTAAGATGAACTCTTCGGCTTCGATTATTCTATAAAACCTCGAAGTATCCACGTTGCCTCTTGTATCAAACACTTCTCTGGTTGAAACCAGCTTCGCTATCTGTGAGCCGATACGCAGGTCCACGCCGTTTTCGCGGATTGTGTCGTCGAACAACGGGTCTATGTATAGGCGCCCACCAGCAATATAGTTCTTAAGATCAAAGTCGGATAAAATCAACTCCCATCCCACCACTAACCATGAGCCCGAATAAAGCGTTTACTGAAACTAGATGTGCCCAGATAGCTAAACGCGGCTCAGCTCGGCTCTTCAACTTCATTTAAAGGGGATCCGTGTGAGATCGGGATCATCACAGCCGCGTGTGAGCTACACCATAGATCTTGGAGTCTCCACCATCAGCAACCGACTCGACACCTGCTACAGACAACGCTAGCCCCATTGTCTAGACTTGAACCCCAGCTCATCGCAGGTACTAGTGGCTCTAAAACGGGCTCCTCCTTAAGGTTTTCGTTAATCCTCTCCTCCATTAGAAGAGGCAAGCTAGAAACAATAGAAACTCGTCGGCTTACGTGCCCTGCTAAACCTAGGGTTTAACGGAACACGTAACGATAGCGGGCTTAACTTCCGGGTTCGGAATGAGACCGGGTGTTTCCCCGCTACCTATGGCCGACGAGCTTAATTTAAATCCGTCTGTGAATGGTATAAGCTTTTCGCGCCTTTCAAGACGGTGTCCAGATAACGATTTTCCACGATTGGCGGTCACGCTCACCACCCACGATGCGGTTGTGTCCCCATATGAGCACAGTGTGTATCAAACTATAAGGTCCAGAGAACCGACTTTGTATTGGGGCTGCCCACCCTGCGTATAAAGCTGGGGTGGTTAGAGCCATCCTAGTGTGTTGTGTAATACTCCTTTTGGGCTACGCATCAGGCTTCTTTGCGTGCTTCCTTCTT